>NZ_JAJNIL010000002.1:0-296640 GCF_022386455.1 Mammaliicoccus sp. I-M35
CACCTGTTCCCATGCCGAACACAGAAGTTAAGCTCTTTAGCGCCGATGGTAGTTGGGCTTACGTTCCGCGAGAGTAGGACGTTGCCGGGCAAATATTTAATTTTATTATTCCACAGTAGCTCAGTGGTAGAGCTATCGGCTGTTAACCGATCGGTCGTAGGTTCGAGTCCTACCTGTGGAGCCATGGCCCCTTGGTCAAGCGGTTAAGACACCGCCCTTTCACGGCGGTAACACGGGTTCGAATCCCGTAGGGGTCATTTTTATGGAGAATTAGCTCAGCTGGGAGAGCATCTGCCTTACAAGCAGAGGGTCGGCGGTTCGAACCCGTCATTCTCCACCATTTAATTTAATAAGCTGGAGGGGTAGCGAAGTGGCTAAACGCGGCGGACTGTAAATCCGCTCCTTCGGGTTCGGCAGTTCGAATCTGCCCCCCTCCACCATTTTTGGGCTATAGCCAAGCGGTAAGGCAACGGACTTTGACTCCGTCACTCGCTGGTTCGAATCCAGCTAGCCCAGCCATTAAGAGCCATTAGCTCAGTTGGTAGAGCATCTGACTTTTAATCAGAGGGTCAGAGGTTCGAATCCTCTATGGCTCATAAGTAAGAGGCATTAGTTAATCTAATGTCTCTTTTTTTATTGAAGAAAATATGCATAAATCGATGTATATACGTATAAATATTTGGAATATATTAATATTATCCACAAACCCTTATATAGCTTGATGTAAGTGCTTACATATACTAGAATATAATAGTAATGCAAATTAAGGGGGATTTGAAATTATGAAAAAGAGCATTGAAATAATCGGTGCACCAACTGCTTTTGGTCAAAGAAAATTAGGCGTTAATTTCGGACCAGATGCTTTGAGATATGCTGGTTTGATTGAAAGAATAGAAAATATAGGTCACCATGTCATAGATAAAGGTAATGTAGAATCACCTAATATTGATATGAAAAAATATAAAAGCGAACAAGAAGGTTTAAGAAATTTAGATGAAGTGATTTCATTTTCAAATAACTTATATGAATCCGTAAATGAAACGATGAATAATGGTAACTTTCCTTTAATTCTAGGTGGAGATCATTCATTATCAATAGGATCAATCGCTGGTATCAGTAAACATTATAATAATCTTGGTGTTATTTGGTATGATGCACATGGAGATTTAAATACATTAGATTCTTCACCGAGTGGGAATATTCATGGAATGCCATTAAGAGTTTTATTAGGTGAAGGTAATGAAGAATTAATGAATATCGGTGGATATAAAAATAAAGTAAAACCTGAAAATGTCGTTCTAATTGGTATGAGAGATTTAGATGATGGTGAAAAGGAATATATTAAAAAGTCAGGTATACGTACATATACAATGGCAGATATAGATAAACTTGGCATGAATCAAGTTATATCTGAAACGATAGACTACTTAAAGGATAAAACGGATGGTGTACATCTTTCATTGGATGTTGATGCATTAGATCCAGTCGAAACGCCGGGTACGGGCACAACAGTACCAGGAGGCGCGACATATAGAGAAAGTCATTTAGCTATGGAGTTACTCCATGAGTCAAATTTAATCGTATCTGCTGATTTAGTTGAAGTAAATCCTCTTATCGATGAATATAATAAAACGGCGCATCAAGCAATTGGATTAATGGGCTCATTCTTTGGAGAGAAATTATTATAATTGACAATCATGGATAAAATATACTTTAATAAAGAAGTCTCTTTAATAGAGGCTTTTTTTGTTTTATATATAATTAAATTAACAATATATCTCAAAAATTGTTATAATAATCACTAGGTAAATGAAACACGGAGGAGATACTATGCAGTTACCTGACATTTTTGGTGAATTAAGTGCCTTAAAAGTTATAACAGGTATACTTGATTTAATTATTGTATGGTATGTATTGTACTTAATTATAACGGTCGTTAAAGGTACAAAAGCGATACAACTATTAAAAGGTATATTTTTCATCATAATTGGTAGAACAGTAAGTAATTTTTTGAATTTGACGACTACTACGCTTTTATTTGATTTTGTATTGCAATGGGGATTTTTAGCAATCATTGTAATATTCCAACCAGAGTTTAGAAGAGCGTTGGAACAATTAGGGCGAGGAAGTCTATTTAAACGAGTAAATGTAGCGACATCAGCAGAACAAGAAAGGTTAACTGATAGTGTTGATAAAGCTGTTCAGTATATGGCCAAAAGAAGAATAGGTGCATTAATTGTATTCGAGAAAGAAACTGGTCTTCAAGACTACATAGAAACAGGGATACCTATTAATGCTGATATTTCTCAAGAATTACTCACAAATATTTTTATTCCAAATACACCATTACATGATGGTGCGATGATTATACGTGAACAAAAAATTGCTACAGCAGCAAGTTATTTACCGTTATCTGACAGTCAAAAAATTTCTAAAAGTTTAGGAACGCGTCATAGAGCAGCTGTAGGGATTTCAGAAGTATCAGATGCATTTACAGTTGTAGTATCAGAAGAAACAGGTTCAATATCTGTAACAATTGATGGTCGATTAAGAAAAGAAATATCAAGTGAAGCCTTTAGAGAATTACTAGTTGAGCATTGGTTTGGTTCTGTTCAAAACAGAAAGGATGTGAAGTAGATGCTAGAATCTAAATGGGGTTTACGTTTTGTAGCTTTAATTTTAGCGCTACTCATGTTCTTATCTGTGAATAATGTGTTCGGTAGCTTGTTTTCAGAAAATGCTTTGAAAAGTTCAGATCATGTAATAGAAGATGTGCCGGTAGATACAATCTATAATACAAAAGAATTATATTTATCTGGCGCACCTAAAACTGTGGATGTAAAAGTTTCTGGTCCACAATCAACAATATTACAGGCTGAAAAATTATTGAATTTTAAAGTGGAATTGGATTTGAAAAACAAATCTGTAGGGCAATATAAAGAAAACTTTAAAATCAAAGGACTTAGTGATGAACTTAAAGCGACAGTTGTGCCTAAAAGCGCAAATGTAACGTTACAAGACAAAGTTTCTAAAAAATATCCAATTGAAGCTGAGATTAATCAAAATAGAATTGCTTCTGGATATGAGCTAGTTGGAGAAACTGTTAATCCATCTCAAGTAACGATTACAGGTGGACAAGAAGAACTTAATAAAATTGCTTATGTTAAAGCTACTTTAGATGAAACGAAGCAATTAACAGATGATACGACTGAAAAAGCGGGTATTAGTGTACTTGATAGCAATTTAAATAAACTAGACGTACAGATTAGACCAGATACTGTTAACGTCAATATTAAAGTTGCAAGATCTAGTAAAACTGTGACATTAAATCCTGTGAAAAAAGGTAGTGTATCAAAAAATATAAATATTGATGATATTACTTTAGATAAATCCGAAGTTAAAATATATGGTTCAAGAAATGTACTTGATGGTATAGGATCAATAGATGTACCTGTCGATGTTTCTAATGTTGATGGAAATACAACTAAAAAAGTTGATCTTAGCTTGCCTGATGGTGTGGACGAAGCAGAATTCAAAGATGTTGAAGCAAAAATAGAAACTTCTAAAAACTAACGGAATTAAAGGAGAATTATAATGGGCAAATATTTTGGTACAGATGGTGTTAGAGGTGTAGCAAATTCTGAATTAACACCAGAAATCGCATTTAGATTAGGTAGATTTGGCGGCTATGTATTATCGAAGAAACATGGTAGTGAAAATCCTAAAGTATTAGTAGGTAGAGATACGCGTGTTTCTGGGGAAATGTTAGAAGCAGCTTTAATCGCAGGTCTTTCATCAATTGGTGCAGAAGTGATGAGGTTAGGTGTTATTTCAACACCAGGTGTAGCTTATTTAACAAGAGAAGTAGATGCAGATTTAGGTGTTATGATCAGTGCGTCACACAATCCAGTAGCTGACAATGGTATTAAATTCTTTGGTCCAGATGGTTTCAAATTAACGGATGATGAAGAATTAGAAATAGAAAAGTTATTAGATTCTACAGAAGACAATTTACCAAGACCTACAGGTAACCAATTAAATCATATTTCGGATTACTTTGAAGGTGCTCAAAAATATATAAGCTATATTAAATCAACTGTTGATGGAGATTTAGATGGATTGAAAATTGTCCTAGACGGTGCACATGGTGCTACTTATTCTCTTGCACCGTATTTATTCGGTGATTTAGAAGCAACGAGCGAAACAATCGGTTGTAAGCCAGATGGTTATAACATTAACTTAAATGTGGGTTCTACACACCCAGAAGAATTAGCAAAAGCTGTTATTAAACATGGTGCAGACCTTGGTTTAGCTTTTGATGGTGATGGGGATAGAATCATTGCTGTAGATGATAAAGGGCAAATTGTTGATGGTGACCAAATCATGTATGTGTTAGCTGAAGATATGGCACAAAATGGTGAATTAAAAGATAACATGGTTGTTTCAACAGTAATGAGTAATTTAGGTTTCTATAAAGCGCTAGAAGAAAAAGGTATTAAATCTAACAAAACAAAAGTTGGAGATAGATATGTTGTAGAAGAAATGCGTCGTGGTTCTTACAGCCTTGGTGGAGAACAATCAGGTCATATCGTGATGATGGATTATAATACGACTGGTGATGGTTTACTTACTGGTGCGCACCTTGCAAGTATCGTTAAAAGATCAGGTAAAAGTTTAAGTGACTTAACAAGCAATATGAAAAAATATCCACAAAAATTAGTAAACGTAAGAGTTTCTGATAAATATGGTGTTGAAGAAAACGCTAAAGTTTCTGAAATCATGACTAAAGTTGAAGTTGAAATGAATGGCGAAGGTCGTATATTAGTAAGACCATCAGGAACTGAACCACTAGTTCGTGTAATGGTTGAAGCTAAAACAGAAGAAGATGCTGAAAGATTTGTTAACAGTATTGCAGAAGTAGTAGAACAAGAAATGGGAATTGAATAATAATATTATAAATCTGAGACAACTGTTGTCTCAGATTTTTTATTTTAAAATTTAACAAGTGTAATTATATAGAAAATAATGATAATTGCACGGAATATAGTATAATAATTGCACAACATACTATTTCATTGTAGAATGAAGAGAGCTTGCATAAGGAGGATTGTGAGGTTTATCGAAATAAGGAAACTTATAGCGCCTGAACAAAGCGCATACACGATTGTAGAGGCATGTATAATCAGATACATGCTGAATGAGTGTTATGACCTTTGTTGACGAGGAGGATAGTTATCGAATTTTCGGCGGATGCTATCCCGGATGTGGCCCATTCGAAGTTCAATGTTTAAAGCATATAGGTGACTGTATGTCCAAAGACGTTGAAATAGCCATAAATTGAACAGAGTATTGAAAGCGACTAGACTAAAAATTTTAAAGTCTGACCGCTTATTTAAAATTGGAGGAATTTTGATTATGTGTGGAATAGTAGGATATATAGGTACAGCAAATGCTAAAGAATTATTACTTAGAGGATTAGAAAAATTAGAATATAGAGGTTATGATTCAGCTGGTATTGCTGTAAGAAATGAAGAAGAAATTAAAGTATTTAAAGAAAAAGGAAGAATTGCTGAATTACGTAAAGCAGCTTCTGATGACTTTGATGGAAATATTGGTATTGGACATACACGTTGGGCAACTCACGGTGTGCCAAACTATGAGAACGCTCACCCTCATCAATCAACATCAGGTCGTTTCACATTAGTACACAACGGTGTTATTGAAAACTATGAACAACTTAAAAATGAATTTTTATCAGGTATCACTTTTAAATCAGATACTGATACTGAAGTTATTGTTGAATTAATTGAACACTTCTCAAACGAAGGGTTAACTACAGAAGATGCTTTCAATAAAGTATTATCATTATTACACGGTTCATATGCATTAGGTTTATTAGATGAACAAGATGCTGACACAATCTATGTAGCTAAAAACAAATCACCATTATTAGTTGGTATCGGTGATGGATTTAACGTAATTGCTTCAGATGCAATTGCTATGTTAGCTGTAACAGATACTTATAAAGAATTAGTCGACAACGAAATTGTTATCGTAAAACGCGATGAAGTGATCATCAAAGACCAAGAAGGTAACGTAATCGAAAGAGATAGCTATAAAGCTGAAATCGATGCTTCAGACGTTGAAAAAGGTACTTACGATCACTACATGTTAAAAGAAATTCACGAACAACCAGGTGTTATGCGTAACATTATTCAAAACTACCAAGATGAAGAGGGTAACCTTAAAATCGATAAAGAAATTATTGAAGATGTTGCACAAGCAGATAGAATTTATATCGTTGCATGTGGTACAAGTTACCATGCTGGTTTAGTAGGTAAAGAATACATTGAAAAATGGGCAGGCGTTCCTACTGAAGTACATGTAGCTTCAGAGTTTGTTTACAACATGCCTTTATTATCTGAAAAACCATTATTCATCTTTATTTCACAATCAGGTGAAACAGCAGATAGCCGTGCAGTATTAGTAGAAGCTAAACGTTTAGGTCACAAAGCATTAACAATTACAAATGTACCAGGATCAACTTTATCTCGTGAAGCGGATCATACATTAATTTTACACGCTGGACCTGAAATCGCTGTTGCATCAACAAAAGCATACACAGCACAAATCGCAGTATTAGCAATTCTTTCTCAAGTAGTTGCGAATGCACATAACAAAAATACTGGTGTAGATATTATTCCTGAATTAGCGAAAGTAACAACTGCAATCACTGCAATTGTTGACGATGCGCCTAAAATGGAACAAATCGCTAAAGATTTCTTAGAAACAACACGTAACGCATTCTTTATTGGACGTACAATGGATTACTACGTAGGTCTTGAAGGTGCATTGAAACTTAAAGAAAT
Organism: Mammaliicoccus sp. I-M35; assembly: GCF_022386455.1. Lineage (NCBI taxonomy): Bacteria > Bacillati > Bacillota > Bacilli > Caryophanales > Staphylococcaceae > Mammaliicoccus > Mammaliicoccus sp. I-M35. Next base: position 6,870 of record NZ_JAJNIL010000002.1, read on the forward strand.
TTCTTATATCCAAGCAGAAGGATTTGCTGGAGGAGAATTAAAACACGGTACAATTGCATTAATTGAAGAAGGTACACCAATCATTGCATTAGCTACACAAGAAAAAGTTAACTTATCAATTCGTGGTAACGTTAAAGAAGTTGTAGCACGTGGTGCTAATCCATGTATTATTTCTATGGAAGGTTTAGAACACGATCATGATACGTATGTAATACCACACGTTCATGAAATGTTATCACCACTTGTATCAGTAATCACATTACAATTAATCGCTTACTACGCTGCATTACACAGAGGTTGTGACGTAGATAAACCACGTAACTTAGCTAAATCAGTTACAGTTGAATAGAATGATATTGAACACCTGAGCTACTCGCTTAGGTGTTTTTTTATGTAAATTTTGAATATATTATATACGGATAGGCGTGTATGATGGCTATAGTAACAAAAGTCGAGAGAATTGTAACTAAGGAGGTCCATAGTAACAAAAGTCTGGGAAAGTGTAACTAAGGCAGGCCATAGTAACAAAAGTCGAGAGAATTGTAACTAAGGACGCCCATAGTAACAAAAGTCCGGAGAATTGTAACTAAGGGCGCCCATAGTAACAAAAGTCCAAGGAATTGTAACTAAGGCAGTCCATAGTAACAAAAGTCGGAGGAAATGTAACTAAGGAGGTCTATAGTAACAAAAGTCGGAGGAAATGTAACTAAGGGCGCCCATAGTAACAAAAGTCGGGAGAATTGTAACTAAGGCAGCCCATAGTAACAAAAGTCCGGGGAATTGTAACTAAGGCAGCCCATAGTAACAAAAGTCGGGAGAATTGTAACTAAGGGCGCCCATAGTAACAAAAGTCCAAGGAATTGTAATTAAGGCCGCTCATAGTAACAAAAGTCCAAGGAATTGTAATTAAGGCCGCTCATATATACAAATGACTAAGAAAATGTAACTCACGACAATACTCTTGATTATTCTTACTTTCTTTATTCAACATCTCATTATAAATTTTTGAGCTTTTATATTGAAAAATATACTATAGGGGGGTATAGTATTAATTAGAGAGAGGACGTGATTGTATGAGTGAATATTTACATGAACATACGGTAACACCTAGAACGAAAGAGGAAAAAGATAAAGTGATCAATAGACTTAAACGTATTGAGGGTCAAGTGCGTGGTATTCAAAGTATGGTTGAGGAAGATAGATATTGTGTGGATATATTAGTACAAATTAGTGCGATACAGTCTGCTTTAAAAAATGTTGGATTTGCGGTAACGGAAAGACATATTAAACATTGTGTGACGGATGCTATTCAAAATGGTGAAGGTGAAGAAACGATTGATGAATTAATGAGTGTACTTAAACAATTTTCTAAGTAAGGAGGTTAACGAAATGAGTGAATCTAAACATGTTACTGTTGGTGTAACGGGTATGACATGTGCAGCATGTTCCAATCGTATTGAAAAAGTGTTAAATAGAATGGATGGCGTTGATGCTCAAGTGAATTTATCGACTGAGAAAGCATCCATCACTTTCAATAATGACGCTACAAATTTATCAGATGTAACTAATAAAATTGAAAATCTCGGATACGGTGTCTTAACTGAAAAGGCTGAATTAGATGTCTATGGTATGATGTGTGCAGCATGTTCTAATCGTATCGAGAAAGTACTCAATCGACAAGAAGGTATTACACAAGCGACAGTTAATTTAACGACTGAGCAAGCTAATGTCGAATTCAATCCTGAAATTATAGATGTTAAAAGTATCATTAATAAAATTAAAAATTTAGGCTATGACGCTGCTACTAAAAGTGATGTTCAAAATAAAACAACGCATAAAGAACAAGAAGTACAGAAAATGAAAACTAAACTGATTATTTCTGCTATTTTATCGTTACCACTTTTATTAACAATGTTTGTGCATTTATTTAATATGCCTATGCCACATATCTTAATGAATCCTTGGTTTCAATTTATACTAGCAACACCTGTTCAATTTATCATTGGCTGGCAGTTCTATGTTGGCGCTTATAAGAACTTGAAAAATGGTGGCGCTAATATGGATGTATTAGTGGCATTAGGAACAAGTGCAGCATATTTTTATAGTTTATATGAAGCTATCAAAACAATTGGTAATCCATCTTATATGCCACATTTATATTTCGAAACAAGTGCAGTGTTAATTACTTTAATCTTATTTGGTAAATATTTAGAAAAACGCGCTAAAAGTCAAACAACGAATTCTTTATCATCTTTATTAAATTTACAAGCTAAAGAAGCAAGAGTTATTCGTGATAATAAAGAGATCATGATACCTATTGATGATGTCGTTGTCGGAGATATTTTATACATCAAACCAGGTGAAAAGATACCGGTGGACGGTATTATTGAAAAAGGACGTACATCAATAGATGAATCTATGATTACAGGTGAATCTATTCCTGTTGAAAAAACGATAAATGAAGAAGTCATTGGTTCAACGATTAATAAGAATGGTTTAATTCATGTAAAAGCAACTAAAGTAGGAAAAGATACAGCACTAGCTTCTATTGTTAAAATTGTAGAAGAAGCGCAAGGATCTAAAGCTCCTATACAAAGATTGGCTGATGTTATTTCTGGGTATTTCGTTCCGATTGTTGTTGGGATATCAATCTTAACATTTATCGTATGGCTAACATTAGTAGACCCAGGTCAGTTTGAACGAGCATTAGTTGCAGCAATTGCTGTGATTGTCATTGCTTGTCCATGTGCGCTTGGATTAGCTACACCTACTTCCATTATGGTTGGTACGGGTAAAGCTGCAGAGAACGGCATATTATTTAAAGGTGGCGAACATTTAGAACGTACACACCAATTAGATACAATCGTGCTAGACAAGACTGGTACAATCACAAAAGGTAAACCTGAAGTTACGGATTATACTGGAGACTTAGAAACACTCAGTCTATTAGCAAGTGCAGAAAAAGGTTCAGAACACCCACTTGCTGAAGCAATTGTTGCATACGCTACAGAACAAGAAGTCGCATTTAATGATGTAGACGACTTCGATGCAATACCTGGATATGGTATTCAAGCTACTATTCAGAATAAAGAAATATTAGTGGGTAATCGAAAATTAATGACAAGACATGGCATTGAAACGACATCATTTGAACAAGACATGTCCAATTTAGAACAAGAAGGTAAAACGGCTATGTTAGTTGCTGTTGATCGTACATTTAAAGGTATTGTCGCAGTTGCGGATACGATTAAAGAAAGTGCACCAGAAGCGATTAAAATGCTTCAAGATGAAGGGTTAGAAGTCGTAATGCTTACAGGTGACAACGAAAGAACAGCTCAAGCTATCGCAAATCAAGTAGGTATTCAAAAAGTCATTTCTGAAGTATTACCAAATGAAAAAGCTGATAAAATTAAAGAAATTCAAAGTACTGGCAAAAAGGTTGCAATGGTTGGCGATGGTGTTAATGATGCACCAGCATTGGCAATATCAGATATTGGTATCGCAATTGGAACTGGCACAGAAGTTGCGATTGAAGCGGCAGATGTAACTATTCTTGGTGGAGAATTATTACTTATCCCTAAAGCGATTAAAATAAGTCATGCAACAATTAAAAATATTAAACAAAACTTATTCTGGGCATTCGGATATAATACGGCAGGCATACCAATTGCTGCAATAGGTATTCTAGCGCCTTGGGTTGCAGGTGCAGCAATGGCATTAAGCTCTGTAAGTGTCGTAACAAATGCATTAAGATTAAAAAAAGTTAAATTATAAATACTCATTCACACTCATATATAAATGGGTGTGAATTTTTTTATGAATCATTTTAATGTAAAATAAAAAGTAATGACAATGCATATAAATAAAAATTGTCATGTTCATACTTAAGTCTTACACTTATTCAGCGTTATATATTATATAATTAAGTTTCATCATTATGTTTTATTTATTATTATTGAGAGTTTTTATTTACAAAGTAATAAAATGAGAAAGATATCAACTTAAAGGAGCAAATCAATGGAGAGTTGGATTACAAGTGTAATGGAACAATTTGGCTATTTTGGTATTGCCTTATTGATATTATTGGAAAATGTTTTCCCACCCATACCATCAGAGGTTATTTTAACATTTGGAGGTTTCATGACAACGAAGTCAGATCTAACAGTCTTAGGTGTAGTCGTTGCATCTACAATAGGTTCTGTAGGCGGTGCTGTCATATTATATTGGATTGGTCGTATTCTAAATGTTGAAAGAATCGAAAGAATTATCGAGAAATGGGGTAAATATCTTAGGTTAACGAAAGAAGATGTAAGAAAAGCAGATGCTTGGTTCGATAAATATGGACCATGGACTGTATTTTTCTGTAGATTTATTCCACTTATTCGAAGTTTAATATCCGTTCCAGCTGGTATGAGCGGTATGAATCAATGGTTATTTTTAGTATTAACGACAATCGGTACATTGATATGGAATTTAGTATTAGTACTGGTAGGTGCTAAAGTAGGAGATAATTGGCATCAAATCGTTAATTATATGGATGTTTATTCTCACTTTATGTACGCAGTTATTGCAATTGGTATAATTGTATTTGTCATTTGGTTTATTAGGAAGAAGAAAGTTTCATAATTTAAACAATGAAGGTGATACAATGATAACTTTATGTGAGCAGTTAAATGATAGACATTATGAATTATTAGCTTTAGCAGATGACAATCAACATGCAGTTAATGATTATGCTGCTAGAGGACAAGTGTATGTTTATCAGCAAGATCATCAAGATATCGGAATTGCAGTTGGGTTATTAACGAGACCCAATACATATGAGTTAGTTAATTTAGCAGTTGATCCTCAATTTCAAAATCAAGGTATAGGACGATTATTAATTGACCATATGATTAATGAAGCGAGAAACTTACATTGTCACACAGTAACTGTTGGAACAGGTAACTCAGGTATTGGGCAATTGAAACTTTATCAACAAGCTGGATTTAGAATGAAATCAATAGATATTGATTATTTTGTAAAGTATTACGAAGAACCTATCTTTGAGAATGGTATTCAATGCAAAGATATGGTGAGATTAGAGCTGGAATTGTAATAATATAGCCTATACGGATTCAATTTTAAATTGTACCGTATAGGTTTTTTTACTTTTCGAAACAAAGTAGTATACTTTTTATAGTATATAAAGTATACTATAGTTAATTAATAAATAAGAAGAGGTGCAAGTTATGTTTCATGGTAAAGATGCAAATTTAGTAAAAGGCATTACATTAAATGTTAAAGATTTAGAAAAAATGACAGTATTTTATGACAGTATTCTAGGATTAAATATAAAAAGTAAAGATGACAAACAAACAGTATTTGAGATTGGTAACTCAGGTCATACTATTACATTAAATTTATTAGTAGATGGTAGAGAACCAAGTATGAGAGAAGCTGGATTATTCCATCTAGCAATATTATTACCAACTACTGCTGATTTAGCTGACTTTTTATTACATGCTTCAAGATTAAATGTAAGACTGGGTGCTGGGGATCATATCGTGTCAGAAGCATTGTATTTAAATGATCCAGAAGGCAATGGTCTAGAAATTTATAGAGATAGAGATCCAGAAACTTGGGTATGGAATGATGGTAACGTTAATATGGATACACTTGAAGTAGACGCAGAAGCATTAGTCCAACATGCTTCAACTGAAGGTTGGAATGGTATGCCTGAAGGTGCTAAGATTGGCCACTTACATTTAAAAACAAGCAACATCAATGAAAGCAAAGATTTTTATATTGATACATTAGGATTAAAAATTGTTGTAGGTAATTTCCCTAATGCATTATTCATGTCAACAAAAGATTATCATCACCATATTGCGATTAATACTTGGCAATCAAATAAAAAACGTGAAGATTTAGACAATAGTTACGGACTTGCTAATATCGATATGCAAATTCCGAACAGAGCATCTGAAGTATTGATTTCACCAGATGGATTAAGATTCGATATTAATCCAGAATAATCATCATAAAATTAAGCCTTCCTATCCTATCGTCTTTAATATAAGAGTTGTTTCATGTACAATAAGTGAATATTCTAAATTCTTATATTAAAGGGGATGTAAGTATGCTTCTTGATTTGAAACATATTAATTGGATTAGAGAAGGCAAATACATATTAAAAGATATTTCTTGGGAAATAGTAGATGGAGAACATTGGGTCTTGTACGGATTAAATGGTGCTGGTAAATCTACTATTCTCGATATTATTAACGCATATACAGCTCCATCATCTGGTGAATTTGAAATACTAGATATGAAACAAGGAAGACCAGGTTATTCTGCTGATGCTATTAGAAGGCAAATAGGTTACGTTTCGTCATCTTTATTTAAGAAAATGAGACAACAGGACAATGCTTATACAACTGTTATTAGTGGTGCTTATGCGTCAATAGGTGTTTATGAAGAACCTACTGAAGAAATTAAAGAAAAAGCGAAACATATTTGTGAAACGCTAGGTATTACACATTATATAAATAGAAGGTTTGAAACGCTATCTCAAGGAGAACAAACGCGCGTATTAATAGGTAGAGCGTTAATGTCAGAACCGAGGTTGCTTATTCTTGATGAACCAACAAATGGATTAGACTTTGTAGCGCGTGAAGATCTGTTAGAAAGAATTGAGTATATCGGTCAAGATAGTAATGGACCAACGATTATTTATGTGACACATCATTTAGAAGAAGTCTTACCAATCTTTAAAAACATACTTTTATTGAAAAATGGAGAAGTATTCCAATCAGGTGATATTCATTCGCTATTAAATAGTGATAATATGAGTAACTTATTTGGCATTGATGTGGATGTAACATTTAAAAATAATAGACCAATTTTATCTAAAAAGTAATATAAATTTTAAAAAATTGCCTTTATGTTGTGAGCATGAAATAATAGACATTGATAAATGATATGGAGGATTCAACATGACGACTCAAGCAGTTTTTTTAGATATGGACGGGACAATTTTAAATGAAGACAACAGAGTAACGAATCATACAAATGATGTTATTCAAGAAGTTAGACAAAAAGGCATTAAAGTATTTATTGCGACAGGAAGAGCATATGATGAAATTCCATATTTAGTACCTGAGAATTTTGAAGTTGATGGTATTTTATCTTCAAATGGTGCAGTAGGATATATTAATGGAGAAGAAATATTTAAACACCAACTACCTATGGAAACAGTGCGTAAACTTGTTGATTTAGCAGAACAACATCAAATTTATTACGAGTTATTTCCATACTATAAAAATCGTATCGCCTTAAAACGTGATAAAACGTTATTACTTTCTGAAATCCAAACAGATGAATTGGGAGATGTAGAACGTAATGAATGGAAATCTCGACAAGAAGCTTTAAGTGAGAAAATCAATTGGGTTGATGAAATACCAGAAGATGCTTATTCTAAGTTTTATTTCTTCAAAAAATACGAGTCAGAAATTAAAAAATGGGAAGAACTTATCGTACCTATGAAAGAAGAATTAGATATTTCAATCTCTCATTCAACAACTTGTAATTTAGAAACAATGCCAACGGGTGTTAATAAAGCAACAGCTATTCAAGCGACTTTAGACTATTTAGGTATCGCAGCGGATACTGAAACTTTTGCGATTGGTGATAGTGATAACGATAGACAAATGCTCGAATTTGTAGATAATCCAATTGTTATGAAAAATGCACCTGATCATATTAAAGCGTTAGGTAGTGAAGTTACGAGACGTACAAATGTAGAAAATGGTGTCGCTGACTTTTTAAGCCAAAAGTTTTTAATTAATTAAATCAATATATGAAACCATGTCCGATATAAGGTGACATGGTTTTATTTTATGAATAATAAGGTTGTTAGCAATATATTTTGTGTGATTGGTTTATATACATTTGGATATAATATAATGAATGATGTTTTTAGGGGTGATGAAATGATTAAAACAGTAGTATATGACTTATATGGCACGCTTTTTGATATCGATAGTGTGAGAGAAAAATGTGAAAAGTTATTCCCGGGAAATGGGGATAGAATAGCTAAAGCATGGCGATATAAACTAATTGAGTATACGCATGTGAGACAATTAGTGGATGAATATAAACCATTTAGTAAAGTGATTCGTGATTCACTAGAGTACGTACTCAGTAGAAATGATTTTGATTACTCATTGAAAGAAATTAACGAATGTATGGCAGCATATAATCAATTAACGCCATTTCCAGAAGTTGCCCATACATTAAAAGAACTATCAGAAGTTGATCAAATAATATTTAGTAATGGTAATAAAGACATGATAGAACAAGTATTAGATAATTCAAATATTACAAATTACTTTAAGTTTATCTTGTCTCTTGAAGCGTTTGGGGTGTATAAACCAGATTCTAATGGATACGCTTTGTTAGAAGAAAATATTCCATATAATAAAGATGAAGTACTATTTGTATCATCAAATAAATGGGATATTGTTGGTGCAGAAAAGTTTGGATTTCAAACGGCATGGGTTAATCGTAACTTTAGTGATTTTGAATATATAGAAGTAAAACCCGACTTTGAATTACAATCCTTATATAGTATTAAAGATTTATTATAAAAAAAGCGCTCAATCTTTTGAATGTAGATTGAGCGCTTAATATGTTATCAATTAGGATTACTGGTTATTTGGAGGGTAAAGTGCATTTTTATTTTTGTGATAGAAGTTCATCACACTTCCGTAAATGAAGTATGAAACAGCAAACATAAAGATAAAGTACACAATATATCCAAGTACCGCGAATATAACTTGTAATACTGCTGGCATAAATGAAACGACAACTGCAACTACGATACCAATAATAGCTAAAACAATATATGCAACAACAACATAGAGTAAGTTGCTGAATAATAATTTCCAAGCATTATTAGGACCTTTACTTGTAATATTCCAACCAATTGAGAATTTAGTGAAAGTTGGTAACGATCTTTGATCAATATGAACAAGTACTGTGTTCATAATAAATATCACTATATAATATAATGGAATAAACACTGCGAATAGAACTAAAATCATAAATAACATGATAATTACAAATGATATAGACATTGCGCCGAAAGCTTCACTTGAACCGCTTGGTTGCATAATAGCCATAGATGTTCCGAATATTGCAACGAATATTAGTTCAACAACTAATACGACAATATAAATCGCTATGTACATTGCAACACTAATCACACCTATAATAACTGTAAGTTTTAATGTTTTAACGTAGTTTCCTTTTCGTAAGAACATAAATAAATCACTAAAGTTTGGTCCAATACCTAAGTCTGTATCTTTATAGTATTTAATCATGCCATAAGCTAAAGGAATTAAAACAAAGATATATAAACCAAGTGTTAGTAAAAAGCCGAGTACCATAGTGATAAAGAATATTGCTAGTCCTCCGCCAGAAGGTTCACCTGAAAAGTCTTGTGATGAAGCGAGTGAGACACCACCGATTAAGAATAATACACCCGGTATTAACATTATGAGAACCATAACGATTGATGCTAAAATAGAAAATAGAATAGTTTTTAAATGGAATCCCTGTCCATTTCTAAAGTAATCCAATTGGAACTTGAACATATGATTCACCTCTTGTCTTTTTGTATCATTAGGGTACCATAAAAAACTATGTAAATGTCATTTAATTGTCAAAAACTTTCTTGCATTTGCGAATTTTTCAAAAAAGTTATAAGCACTTTATTTGATATCCTACGTTTTAACTCATATATTTGAGGTACATTAGTTATAGGAGTGAGCTATGAAAAAGTTATTCCGCTTCATCGTTTACCTTGCAACGTGGGTCGCTATTATTACCATGGTTATGCTTTTTAAAAGCCAAGGTGGATTCGATTTATTGAATCATTATGTTGAAGACGTAAAGAAGCAGATGAAAGAAAAAGAAGTAGCGATTCGTACGGAACAAATTAAAAAGAATGATAAAACAGATGACCGTTCACTTGGTAATTACTATCAAGAAGGTCAATGTACATTTTATGTATTTGAAAAAAGATTGAAAATTGATAAAAAAATTAGTTCATCATGGGGTGACGCTAAACATTGGGATGACCGTGCAAAAGAAGAAGGCTATAAAGTTAACGGACAACCTAGTGAAGGCTCAATCTTACAAACTGATTATGGTGAACTAGGACACGTCGCAATAGTTGAAGAAGTAAAAAATGATGGTTCAATTGTTGTTTCTGATATGAACTATAAAAAGCCATATGAAGTGACTTCAAGGTTAATCACGCCAGATAGATTACACAACTATCGTTTTATACATGAAAAAATTTAAAGGAGTGTTTTATAATGAAGATTTTCGTAATAGGTGCTAATGGACAAATAGGAAGACATTTAGTTAAAGATTTAGTAGCAGAAGGCAATGAAGTTGTTGCAGGTATTAGAAAAAACAGTCAAGCAAGTTTCTTTGAAGACTTAGGTGCAACAACAGCACCACTAGATCTTGAATATGACGATATCAATGACATTTCTGAAAAAATAAAAGATGCAGATAAAGTTGTGTTTACAGCAGGTTCAGGTGGACATACCGGTGCAGACCAAACAATTATTATTGACTTAGACGGCGCAGTTAAATCTATTGAAGCAAGTAAAATAGCAGGTACGAAACATTTTGTACTCGTGTCTTCATTTGATACAAGAAGATCAGCTTTTGAAGGAGATTTAAAACCTTACACAATAGCTAAACACTATGCAGATGAACATTTAAGAAATGCTAATATACCATATACAATCGTTCACCCTGGTGCATTAACAAATGATGATGCTATAGGAACAGTTACATTAGCTGAAGAAGTAGAACGTGGTAAAATACCTCGTAAAGATGTAGCGACTGTCTTGGTTGAAGTATTAAACAATGATGAGAAAATTGGTCAAGAATTCCAAGTCGTTTCAGGAGATGTTGAAATTAAAGAAGCGGTTGATCAATTTAATCAATAATCATGAAGGAGTCTTATGATGGTTAAATTCGCAATTTTGACAGATATACATGGAAATATCGATGCATTAAACGCGGTACTTTCAGATATCGATAATCGAACGGATATAGATCACATTTATAACTTAGGTGATAATATTGGTGTTGGCCATTGTACAAACGAAGTTCTTGAAGCAGTTACTATCAGAAAAGATATGACATACATTGCAGGTAATCACGACGAAGCGATTATGTCAGTCGTTAAAACCATATCCAGAAAGTTTGAAAAGTAAGTTCTATGAACATCATCAATGGATAGTAGAACATTTAGACAGCAAATATTATACCTTTTTAAATGACCTTAAACGTGAAGTTACAAAAGAAATAGACGGTTTAAAATTTTATTTCACACATTATCGAATACTCGAAGAAAATATGGATAAGCATATTAGTGAAGATCCATTTGAACCAATCGTAGATCCTTCGTTAGAACATGTACACGGACTATTTAACGGCGTAGATGCAGATTTTGTTACATTCGGACATAATCACGTGTTACATCACTTTGATGATATAGAAACAATATATTTTAATCCGGGGTCAGTAGGGTTAAATAACGGTGCATACGCAGTGTATGGCATAGTAGAAGTTAAAGATGGTGCCATAAACGTAGAAAGAGTCAAAGTACCTTATGATAATCAACCATTCTTAGAAGGATTCGATGATAAGAAAGTACCAGGCAAACAATTAATTTTTGAATCATTCATATAGAAGAAAACAGCCACAACATTGATGTTGTGGCTGATTTTTTTACTGATATGGATTAAAATGGAAATGAATAAACTTATAAAGAAGGTGAACCATTGAAAAAGAACTATTATTCAGTGATTGAATCTCTTATAGGTAGAACATACATAAGTCCTCAAGATATTCAAAAATATGAAACATATAAAAAAGGAAAAGAAGGTGAAAGGAAGTTTTTGGAAATATTAAACTCTATTGATCAATTAGAGTTTATATATGATTTACAACTTCAGAGTACTCAAAATTATCAATTTGATTTTATAGTTATTACTGATAAGATTATCTATCAATTCGAAATCAAAAATTATTTTGGTAAATATGAATTTAATAATGGTAATTTGATTTGTGATAACGGCTTTGTAATTAAATATCCGTTAGCTCAATTAGATAGAAATGACTATATTCTAAATAAAGTACTTGATAAATTAGATATAGAAAGAACTATAAAAAGCTATATAATATTTATTAACGGAAATTTTAGTATGAAAGGTAAAATAGATGAAGAAACAATTATTTTACCAAACCAGTTAAATAAAGTAAGACATCTCCTTAAAAACAGTAACTCTCCAAATAATTCTATAATAAAAACCACATTACAAAATCTCCATACACCTTTTGAAGATGATTATCATCAATATCCGAATTATGAATTTAACAAATTAAAACCTGGTATAAGATGTACACAATGTAACAATATAATAGATACACCACTGAAAAATAAAAAGAAAGTAATCACTTGTTCTAACTGTTTTAATGAGATACCTAGAAAAGAACTTATTTTAAATACTTTAGACGAATTAATGTATTTGAAAGGAGCACCATTCAATATGAAAGAAGCAAGGAAGTGGTGTAATGGTGTACATAGAAATACACTTTCATATATTATGAAAGGACATTTTAATATGATTACACAAGGAAATACTAAAGTATATTATAAGTAAGTTAAGGTATATCATAAATTTGATTTTGAATAGTGTGATGGGGTACTGAATCCAGGTATGGCGCACGAAGACTGAAAGATATCGTGCGCTAGGGTACAAAATCGGGGTGTAACGCACGAAGACTGAAAGATATCGTGCGCTAAGGTACAAAATCAAGGTGTGGCGCACGAAGACTGAGAGATATCGTGCGCTAAGGTACAAAATCCGGGTGTAACGCACGAAGACTGAGAGATATCGTGCGCTAAGGTGCAAAATAAGGGTGTGGCGCACGAAGACTGAGAGATATCGTGCGCTAGGGTACAAAATAAGGGTGTAACGCACGAAGACTGAGAGATATCGTGCGCTAGGGTACAAAATCAGGGTGTAACGCACGAAGACTACGAGATATCGTGCGCTAAGGTACAAAATCAGGGTGTAACGCACGAAGACTATGAGATATCGTGCGCTAGGGTACAAAATCGGGGTGTAACGCACGAAGACTGAGAGATATCGTGCGCTAAGGTGCAAAATCAGGGTGTAACGCACGAAGACTGAGAGATATCGTGCGCTAGGGTACAAAATCAGGGTGTATCGCACGAAGATTGAGAGAGATTCCTATACCAAATTATATAAAGTAAAAAACTAGAACAAATTAGGTATATATACCTAAATGTTCTAGTTTTTCTAATGTACGTGTTCTGTTTGTTCCATGCAACAGAGTAGGGAACTGTCATGCTGATGATCTGGTGTTTCTAATTGGATTGTTGCGTGATGTATAGATTTATGAATAAGTTTATGATTGATTTCTTCTATTATACTGTCGCATTCCTCCACAGTCTTATCTTTATCTACGACTGCGTGGCAACTTAATGCTGTTAAATCACTTGTAATGGACCATATATGCAAATCATGTACTTCTATTATATCTGGGTGCGACTTGATTGTTTCTGAGATTTCATGAACATCGATATTTGATGGTGTGCCTTCCATCAATACATTTAATGCAGACTTCGTAACACCATATCCGCTTCTAATAATTAATAGTGCCACAATAACACTTGCTATCGGGTCAGCTAATTTCCAACCGAATGCAATCATAATGAGTGCTGCTACGATTGCGCCAACTGAACCTAATAAATCTCCGAGTACATGAATGAAAGCACCACGCATATTTAAGTTGTCTTTCGTATCAGACCCTTTAAACATTAACCAAGCTATGAAAATATTAACAAGTAAACCGATTGTACTTATGATTAACATGCCTGTGGAAGCGACTTCTGGTGGATCAATAAATCTGGAAATGGCTTCATAAAAGATATATATACTAATAGCAATTAACAAGACACCATTAATTAAAGCTGCTAAAATTTCAAATCTCTTATAGCCATATGTCTTATTCTTATTGGCAACACGTTCACCAAATTTAAATGCCATTAATGCTATAAAGAGTGAAATGGCGTCACTAAGCATATGTCCAGCATCTGATAGTAAAGCTAAACTATTTGTAATATATCCACCAATCACTTCAACTATCATAAATACAGCAATGATAATAAATGAAATGAGTAGTATCTTTTTATTGTTTGTATGAACATGGTTGTGGTCATGTCCATGATGTTCATGTCCCATGAAAACACCTCCTAAATTGTTAATGTTTGGCATGCTCGATGGCTTGTTTTAATAATAAGATAACGTGATCATCATCGATTGAGTAATAAATACTTTTACCTTCACGTTCAAATTTAACAAGTCTAAGATTCTTTAAAAATCTTAATTGGTGCGATACGGAAGATTGACTGAGTGAAAGTGTTTCAGCTATACAACCTACAGAATGTCTTCCGGTACATAATAAATGTAATATCTTTACGCGAGTCGGATCGCTTAATGCTTTAAAAGTTTGTGATACAAGTAATAATGTTTCATCATCTAAAATAGTATTTGTAGTCATATTATTCTCCTAACATATGAATATATGTTCATATGTTAATCTTATTAAAATTTATGTTATCTGTCAAATTATTATAAATTGACAAAATAGCTATATTTGTGAGATGTTCACTTAAAGTAAATTTTTTGGAGGATACTATGGTGAAAATACATGGCTTAACTGTAGATAATGAATCTAGATGTGAACATTATCAAACGCCGCTAGATATCATCGCGATTAAATTTAAATGTTGTGATAAATTCTATCCTTGTTACAAGTGCCATAATGAATGTGAAAAGCATGACATTAAGAGATGGGATCAATCTGAATTTGATGAACACGCGATCCTATGTGGCGTTTGTAAAGAAACGATGTCCATCAATGATTATATGTTAAAAGAGGTATGCCCAAATTGTGATGCTCGCTTTAATCACCGATGCAAGTATCATCATCATTTATATTTTAAAATTTAAGTTGGTTTTCTATTTTAAAGGTAATTTATTACAAAACATGTTATAATATTTTTGACTTTAAAAATTTAACATTGAAATGAATGTGAATGTTGCATAGAGAGAAAAGGAGGACATTGAATGAAGGATTTGATTAAAGGTCATATATTAAGTGGCGAATTTGATACTGCATATAGATTGATGTCCGAAGTGGATTTCTTAGAATTTGAAGAACACTTTATTTCAGCAGCTCACGAAGAAGAAAGTACGATGTTTTATACATTTATATTAGACTGTATTAAGAAGGAAGAAACGAGTGAACTTCATGACTTAGCGTTCTTGTTACACGTTTATCCATATAGTGAACATGATGGCGCATTTCATTCAGCTTATTATCATGCTGAAAGATCGATGATTTTAACAGATCATAAAGAAGTTAAGAGTTTATTACAAATGCTTCTATTACATGCTATACCGGAACCTTTACTTTCTGATAAACAAGCTTTTGATATAAGTAAGCAAATACTTAAGATAGACCCTGAAAATAAAGTTGCTAGAAATATAATGAAAGAAACAGCAAAGAGAATGGACCAAGTAGTGGTAGATTTTTCACAACTATCCAAATCTCAAAATGCATAAACCTAGTCTTTTGACTAGGTTTATTTTTTATGTCATTATAGAAAAGTTACAAAATAAAATTTAGGAGAAAAAAATGGAGAATCAGTTTAAAAGAAAAATAATTATGATTGTCTTTTTAGTTGGTACATTTTTCATGATTTTAAATGAAACGCTCTTAAATATTGCATTAAAAGAATTAATGTCAGTATTTGATGTAGATGCACCAACTGTCCAATGGATGGCAACTGGTTTCATGTTAGTAATGGGTGTACTAACACCATTGTCTGCAGTTGTAAATCAATGGTTTACAACGAGACGGTTATTTTTAGGGTTAGTAACAATATTTTCTATCGGGACTTTAACTGCCGGGTTAGCCGTTAACTTCCCAATGTTATTAGTAGGTAGAATGATTCAAGCAGCTGGAACGGGACTTATGATTCCAACTGTCATGAATGCAATGCTCATGCTATACAATGAGAGCGAACGCGGGAAAATTATGGGTCAATTCGGATTAGTCATTATGTTTGCACCTGCATTAGGACCAACGTTATCTGGTGTTATTGTTGATTATTTAGGATGGAGATGGTTATTTTTAATCGTTATCCCATTCATGCTATTTACATTTATATTCGCTTATAGATATTTACAAAATGTTGGTGAAATTACGAGACCGAAAATTGATGTCTTCTCAATCATTTTATCAACAATTGGTATTGCAACTATTATATATAGTGTTTCATCGGTAAGTACTACTGAAGGTGGCTTCTCAAGCCCTTCAATTTACATCACGCTTATCATTGGTGTTATTGCGATGATACTATTTGTCTTTAGACAACTTAAATTAGAAGAACCTTTATTAGATTTGAAAGTATTTAAATACCATAACTATACAAAGGGTGTTATTATTTTCGTTGTTGTAATTATGACAATGTTTGCTTCTGAAATTGTGATGCCTATGTACTTGCAAGGTCCAATGGGATTCAGTGCTAAAGTTGCTGGATTGATCTTATTACCAGGTGCTTTATTAAATGGTTTCTTATCACCATTTATGGGTGCCATATTTGATAAAGTTGGTCCAAGAAAGCTAGTTGTACCAGGATTAATTGTGCTGTTATGTGTCTCGATATTTTATTCAACGATTCATCCAGGTATTTCAGTATGGATATTTGTTATTGTATATATTATTTTAATGATTAGTATTTCTGCAGTATTGATGCCGGCAAATACAAATGCATTAAACGCTTTACCAAAAGAAATGTATCCACACGGTACAGCTGTATCCAATATGTTACAGCCAATAGGTGGCGCATTAGGGATTGCGATTTTTGTAAGTATTATGAACGGTGGACAAAGAGCCGCATTAGAAGGTATTAAGAACCCTACAGTAGACCAAATCAATCATGCTATGACGCAAGGTATTCATCAGTCATACTGGTTTGGTATTGTATTACTCGCTTTAGTAATCATTGTCGGATTGACAGTTACAAGAGCGAATTATAGTCAATCAATTAAAGAAAATTCATAAATATATATGAAAAAGAGCAGGACTTTTATAGTCTTGCTCTTAATTTTTGGAATACTTTCGTAAATAGTGGGTATACATCATTATGTTGAACAAAATTTTGAGGAGGAAAGTTTGTGTCAAATTTGAAAGAAGCAACAAAAATAGGGTTTGCTTATGTTGGGGTCGTTGTAGGTGCAGGGTTCTCGACAGGGCAAGAGGTAATGAAATTCTTTACCCACTATGGTTTATACGGGTATATAGGAGTTATTATATCTGGTATAATGTTGGCGTTTTTTGGTAGACAAGTAGCTAAGATTGGTACGGCACTCGATGCAGATGATCATAGCTCAACGATTAATTATTTATTCGGTAAAGCAGGTATCGTTATAGATTATGTATTAATATTTTTCTTATTTGGTATATCAGTAACGATGATAGCTGGTGCTGGATCAGCATTTAATGAAAGTTTTGGGGTGCCAACTTGGTTAGGTGCTTTAATTATGTGTATTTTTATTTATATCACGCTTTTATTAGACTTCGATAAAATTGTAAAAGCACTAGGTGTCGTCACACCATTTTTAATCATTGTCATATTAATAATAGCAGGTTACTTTTTTGTAAATGGTCAAGTAGGCATTTCTGAAATTAACGATACGGTTGAATCACCAAGTCTTTTCTGGGGAATTGTTCAAGGGTTTATTTATGGTGGTTTAGCGTTCTCAGTAGGATTTAGTACATTAGTTGCCATTGGTGGCGATGCTGATAAACGTCGTATTTCAGGATTAGGTGGCATTATCGGTGGTGTGATATATTTAATATTATTAGCACTTATCAATGCTGGATTATTAGTTGAATATCCTAATATTAAAGATATTGAGATACCAACGTTAGAACTCGCTAGAACAATTTCACCTATTATTGGATTTGCATTATCAGTAATTATGCTTATGGTTATGTACAACACGATTTTAGGACTTATGTACTCATTTACAGCAAGGTTTACTGTACCATTTTCTAAAAAATACGTTGTATTACTGACGATATCTATGGTAATCGCTTATGGCTTAAGCTTTGTAGGTTTCTCATCACTGATTGATAAATTATATCCAGCTATGGGTGTTATAGGTTTAGTGATTTGTGCTGCCATTGTTGTTAAATATATTAGTCGTAAAAGTGATAACAAAAAACATATCGCATAAAATAATTGAATATGTTAAACTATCTTCTTACATGAGGAAGTGAACATATGAAAAGAAAAAAACGACGATTGTTTATTTTGATTGTAGCGATTATCGTTGTTGTAAGTGGGTTTTACGGTTATAACAAATATCAGGAACATAAAGAAAGGGAAGCACAATTACAAGCTCAAAGAGCCAATCAATTATTACTAAACAATAAGAAAGTAAAATTGATACGTGATGTATCTTATGGTCATAGTGCACCAAATAGTCAAATGGATATTATTATGCCTTCAAGAATGAAAAAAGGTGAGAAACTGCCAGTCATATTTTGGACGCATGGTGGTGGTTTTATAGCGGGAGACAAAAGACATAAGAATCCATACTTAGCACAAATTGCTGAAAAAGGATATATCATCGTAAATGTAAATTATGCTTTAGCACCTGATTACCAATATCCGACACCAATACAGCAATTAGATCAAGCAACTAAATATACATTAAAACATAGAAATAAATTTAATATCGACTATAGACAAATTATATATGGCGGAGATTCTGCAGGTGCACAAATTGCCAGTCAATATGTGGCTTTACAAACAAATGATAAATTGCAACAGCAAATGCGTATGAAGCCAACTATTAAAAAAGATTATTTAAAAGCTGCCATTCTTTTTGGTGGGTTATATAATATGCAAACAGTGAGATCTACAGAATTTCCAAGAATTGATTTATTTATGACAAGTTATACGGGTACTAAAGAATGGGAAAAGAACTTTGCGAGAATTAATCAACTATCTACCGTTGATCAAGTGACAAAAGAGTATCCACCTACATTTTTAACAGTGGGAGATGCTGACCCATTTGATCCACAAAATAGAGAGTTTGATGAAGTCCTTAAAAAGCAAGGTGTTCAAACGACTACAACATTCTTTGACGGTACGCACGGTTTACGTCATCAATACCAATTCCATATGAACTTGAAAGAATCTAAGAAGAATTACAATAACGTCATGATGTTTCTAGGGGCTAATACGAAACAGTCACCATATGAAAACAATGCGAATCAAGATTCTGAAACAGTGATTAAAAAAGATAAATAATAAAAAAGGCAAACTACGCGAAATACGTGATGAGTTTGCCTTTTTTTATAATAATTTTGCCATCATAAATTCATCGTAATATTTATCATTAAAATACAATGTTTGTTCTTTCTTTCCTTCTACTTTAAAACCGAATTTCTCGTATAATCGGTATGCTGGTTCGTTCTCCGTAACGACTGTTAACTCTAGTCTATGCAGTTGTCTTCTCACTGCCCAAGCTTCGGTTTCTTGAAGTAGTTTAAATCCAATTCCTTTATTTCTAAATGTCGGAAGTAGACCCATAGCAATTTTTGCGGCATGACGATTTCGATTTGTTTTGCCACCTTGGATCGTTACATAACCAATTAATGTATCATTTAATTCTGCAACAATGATTGTAGAGTTACTTGTCGTAATCATTTCTTCTAGAAATAAAGTTTGGTTTTGTATAGATATTTGATGTTCTCCTGGATTAAAGAGTAAATATTCGGATTGATTAATCACACTATCTAACAATTTATTAAAGTTTTCAACATCATTTATTCGAATTTCGCGTATGATTTCTTTCATAAAATGTCTCCTATTTCTATTTATAAATTACAATCAGTGGTATATTTATGGTAATTAAACAATAAGTTATAAATAGTATAACACATATGTAAAGTCCGAATATAAAGGAGTGCTTAAAATGAAAGCGAATGTACTCATCTCAGGTGGATCAGGGTATATAGGCAAGCATTTAATCAGTACATTAAAAGATGTCGGCAATCTATATACGATTACAAAGTATGAATCAGATATGATGATAGATGATGAAGTTACATGGAGAAAATGCGATATTTTTGTACTTAAAGATATGATTGAAGCTTTAAAAGATATCGATATTGCAATTTATTATTTAGATCCAAACAAGAAATCAGCGAAGTTAACTCAAAGTACTGCACGTAATTTAAATATTATCGCGAGTCATAATATGGCAAAAGCATGTAAAGTCAATAATGTTAAAAAAATTATATACATTAAAGGTTCGCCTTTTGATATAGAAACGATGGAAATATTAAGTTCAACGGGAATTGAAGTTCAAGTGACAGAACAATCTATTAAGCGACCAGCTGTATCGATAGAATTACAGAAGTCTAAAATAGATGATGTTAGAAGTGTTGATAGAATGCCCATTCCTTATAAATGGGATTTAGAAGATGTTGTGAAATACTATTTCCAATGGTTACAAGAAACAAGTGGCACGTTAGTGAGAACAGAATTAATTGGAGATATTTATTATGTTTATTTTCAACATCGCAGTAAACCATTATTAAAATTAAAAAGAGTGCATCCAAATATTGACGAAGATATTATACAGTTCAAAGTTATCGGCGGTTCACTTACTGTAGATTTATATGAAGATAATGGCATGTTAGAATTTAGAAAGTTAAGATTAACAAATGAATTTATGGTTCATTTATTTAATTACGTACCGAGATTACCATGGAGTATATATTATTTATCACAAGCACCAATTCACAATGTAACGATGAAGGGGTTTGAAGTTGATTGTAGAATTAAAGATTTTCAACTACGCAGTATAGCAGGCGAAGTTAAAAAATATACAAAGTAGAGGGATAGTATGGAATTACTAATAATTGAAGATGATGAAACTTTATTTAATGCTATGAAGCAACAACTAGAAAAATGGGATTGGTCTGTACATGGCATAAATGATTTTGGTGCCGTACTTGAAGAATATAAAGCATTACAACCAGACATGGTCATTATAGATATACAGTTACCTCAATATGATGGATTCTATTGGTGTCGTGCGATTAGAAAACAGTCTAATATACCGATCGTATTCTTATCATCAAGGGACCACCCGATGGACCAAGTCATGAGTATGGAACTAGGTGCGGATGACTTTATACAGAAACCATTTCACACAGAAGTGCTTGTTGCCAAACTTCAAGCAATTTATAGAAGGGTTTATCAATATAATAAAGATGAGCCTAGAATCAAGTTATGGCATAAAGCACGCGTTGATTATGGTAAACATATTATTGAAAAGAACGATATTGAAATTTCGTTAACTAAAAATGAAATGTTTATTTTAGAAATTCTGTTGAATCATAAAAATGAAATCGTGAGTAGAGATACGATTATTACTGCTTTATGGGATGATGAACAATTTGTGAGTGACAATACATTAACTGTTAATGTCAATCGCTTAAGAAAGAAACTTACTGAAATTGGCTTCAATGATTTAATTGAAACGAAAGTAGGTAAAGGCTATATTGCGCACGAGCCGGAGGGATAAAATGATCAAATCGTTTCTGAAAGAAAGATGGATTTGGATATTACTGTTTATAGTCATGCAAGTTACTATACTGCTTACGAGCTGGTTAGATATAGCCTTTTCTTTTAAAAGCGCTTTGTACTTAATTGGTATAAATTTGATTATTTTTATCGTGTTTATATGGTTGATTTACACGCGCGAAACAAGATTTTATAGCGCATTAAAAAATGATATACCGATTAAAGAAATTGAACATAAAGAATTGAATCAATCAACATATGAAAAAATCGTTTTTGATTATATTCAACTTTATGATGAACGTACGAGACGTACCATTCATAACCAAAATAAAGAAATACAAGCGACTAAAAATGATTTGCTAGATTGGATACATGAAGTTAAAACACCCATCACAGCAATGAAATTATTATTAGACCAAATTGAAAAACAAGATTTAAAAAAGAATTTATTATATGAGTGGAGCAGAATCGACTACTTACTTGATCAGCAACTTTATATTAGACGTTTAAGCTCTAAAAGTAATGATTTTTATTTTGGACATTATGCTTTAAAAGAGATGGTTATAAAAGAAATTCAACATGCACGTAATATTAGCATGGCTAAAGGCATAGGGTATGATATACAAATTGAAGATGAAAAAGTTTATACAGATGAAAAATGGTGTCGTACTGTCATTAGACAACTCATAAGTAATGCTCTGAAATATACGGAGAATAAAGATATTATCATATCAACTTATGAACAGCATGGTCAAACATACTTGAAAATTCAAGATTTTGGGCGAGGTATTAAAGCGCGAGACTTACCACGTATTTTTGAAAGAGGCTTTACTTCAACGACAAATAGACGTGAGTCAACAGCCACAGGAATGGGGCTTTATTTAGTTAAAGAAATTACTGAAGGACTAAGTATTAAAGTCAATGTGAAATCTACTTATGGTGAAGGAACGACAGTATTGCTTATTTTCCCGCAACCAAATGATTTAACAACGGTAGAACATTCAAGTGACAAAAATGTCACTTCAAACATGAAAATGTACGATGAATCAAAGGAAGAATTGTAAAAAAGGCTATAAGATGGAATCATAAACAAATTACAAAGGAGTTTTGAATATGAGTATATTAAAAACTGAACAACTCGTTAAAGTTTATGGTTCTAAAAAAAATCAACAAGAAGTGTTGAAACAAATAGATATGACAGTTGAAAAAGGTGAATTCATTAGTATTATGGGGCCATCTGGATCAGGAAAGACGACACTGTTAAATGTATTAAGTTCCATTGATTATGCGACAACAGGGCAAATTGAAATTAATGGTCATCAATTACAGAATATGAACAATAGACAAATGTCTAATTTCAGAAAAAAAGAGCTGGGCTTTATATTCCAAGAATATAATTTGCTTAATACGCTTACCGTGCAAGAAAATATCATGTTACCTTTAACCATTCAAAAAATTTCTAAAAAAGAAGCGCAAGTAAGATTTGAAGAAATTAGTAAGGCGTTAGGTATTTTAGATATACAAAATAAATATCCTAGTGAAATATCTGGTGGTCAAAAGCAAAGAACATCAGCTGCAAGAGCATTTATAGCACAACCATCCATTATATTTGCTGATGAGCCAACAGGTGCATTAGATTCTAAATCTGCTTCAGATTTACTGAATAAATTAAATCAAATGAATCAAATGACACAATCAACAATTGTTATGGTTACACACGATTCATCAGCAGCAAGTTATTCCAACAGAGTCATATTCTTGAAAGATGGTAAGATCTACTCTGAACTTTATAAAGGAGACGATGATAGAGAGACATTTTACAAAGAAATCATCAAAACACAAAGTGTGTTAGGTGGTGTTGTAAATGAGCTTTAATCAAATTGTTATTAAGAATTTAAGACGAAACATTAGACATTATAGTATGTATGTCTTTTCAATAACGATGAGTGTCATGCTCTTTTTCGGATTTGTCACGTTAAGGTTCTCTGAAGATTTAAATAGTGTTCAATCTGGTATAAGAGTTGGCGCAGCTATTAAAGTAGGTGTAACAATACTGACGATTATCATCGTTATATTTCTACTTTATGCCAACAAACTTTTTATAAAGAGAAGATCGAGAGAAATGGGATTGTACCAATTAATCGGTATGACAAAGCGAGAAGTCTTTAAAATATTTGCTTTAGAAAACTTTGTATTATTCACATTAACAGCAGTGATTGGATCTATTTTAGGATTTTTCTCTTCTAAAATATTATTGATGATTTTATATAAAATCATCGGCGTCCAACAAGAAGCACATTTGAATTTTAGTATAGAAGCTTTCGTTCAAACGATTGTACTTATGATTGCGATTTATATCATTATCGCTTTTCAAAATGCAATATTTATAAATAGAAAGACAATTTTAGCACTTATGCATGAATACAATGCTACAGATACTAAAATTAAGAAAATTAAACTATATGAATTGATTTTTGGTGCAATTGGCATCGTCATGATTATTAGTGGTTATTATTTATCAAGTGTTATGTTCGATAATCTCAGTAATGCAGGGATGGCAACGTTATATATAAGAATGCTTACCATTTTATTCTTAACAATAGTGGGTGCATACTTGCTCTTTAGATGTTCAATCTCGTTAATATTTAATACCATTCGTAAATATAAAAAAGGCATGCTGAGTGTAACAGACGTTGTTTCAACTTCATCTATTATGCACAAAATGAAAACAAATGCTTTATCGCTGACAATTATCGCAATAGTGTCAGCTATGTCAGTCGGCCTATTAGCATTGAGTTACGTTCAATATTACAACGCCGAAGAAACAGCAAGAAGTACATCACCAGATGATTATATTTTTGTAAATAAAGATGCAAATCAACAATTTAAAAAAGCATTAGATGCTGAGCATATTCAATATAAAGAACGTAATTACAACGTGACACGTTATATTATTGATGATAGAAAAGTGCTTGAAGGTGCTAATGAAACTAGAGGAGTAGAACCCAATTCACCGTCAACAGTAGCTAAAGCATCTGAATTTAAAGGTATAAAATTGAAAAACGATGAAGTAGCAGTTGTAGGATTCAATGATCTTCTTGATAGAGTCACTAATGTAAATGATGAAGAAAAAATGTCTTACAAAATGGGTAATCAAACACATCATCTTAAAGTGAAATCTATTAGTAAAGAAAATTATTTATCTTCAATGGTTTCTTATAATGCACCTGTTTATGTTGTGTCAGATCATACATTCGACCAAATGAAAAAACATGAAGCTAGAAATGACGACATGAATCAGCAATTTGGTGTGAACTTAACAAATGATAAAGATGTTAAGAAAGCAGAGCAAATCTTTGGAAAAGTACAAAGTAAAACCGAGTCATCTATGTCATATCATGAAATTTACAATGACTCTAAAAGTAGCCTAGGTGTTATGCTGTTTATTCTTGGATTCTTAGGTATCGCATTCTTACTATCTACTGGATGTATCATTTACATTAAGCAAATTGATGAAACGGAAGATGAAACATCAAACTACAATATCTTAAGAAAGTTAGGCTATACATCTAAAGATATGTCTAAAGGTATTGCACTAAAAATTGGCTTTAACTTTGCATTACCATTAATCATTGGATTATGTCACGGATATTTCGCGGCTAAATCAGCTTGGTTCTTTATGGGACAATCATTCTATACACCAGTGCTGATCGTGATGTCACTGTATTCATTAATTTATATTCTGTTTGCCTTCTTAGCATACATCCACTCTAAACGCGTGATTCAAAGAGTGCTTTAAAAAATAAATATTTAAAATAAAGGCTAGTGCTTGTCATTAGCCTTTTTTTGTGTTATAAAATACCAATGTGAACTTTGTGTTTACGAAAAGTTTACAGACAAGATAAATTTTCAAAAATAAATTAATAAACTGTGGTCGAATTCATTTTGAAAGAGTACAATGAAAGAGTAATTACATAAATTATGATGTAAATTTTGGGAGGATTACTAATGTTTAATAAGAAGAAGGATAAGTTTGGTATTCAGTTAGAAGCTATAGCTGAGAATTTAAGTCGCGCATCAGTTGAATTTGGAGAAATGGATTTTGATTCAGATTTCGACTTAAAAGCTTATTCAGATAAAATTAAAGCCTATGAGTCTAATGGTGATGATCTTATGCACCAAATGATTACTGATTTAAATCAAACTTTCATTACACCAATTGAAAGAGAAGACATTTTAGAATTATGTGATGCATTAGATGATGTATTAGATGAAATGGAAGAAACTTCAGCAATGTTTGAAATGTACTCTATCAGTTATTCAGATGAATACATGGCAGAATTCGTGAAAAATATACAAGCAGCAATTAAAGAAATTGAAATCGCTGTAACGTTAGTAGCTGAGAAGAAATTCTCACACATTCGTGTACATTCTATCAACATTAAAGAATATGAAACGAATTGTGATGGTATTTTAAGACAATCAATTAAATATATTTTCAACAGTGAAACAGATCCAGTAACATTAATAAAAATTAAAGATATTTATGAATCTCTTGAAGATGTAGCAGATAAATGTCAATTAGTAGCAAACAAATTAGAACAAATTATTATGAAAAATAGCTAAGGAGTTTTAAAAAATGGATAGTTTACTCATTATTACCGTAGCTATTGTTGTGTGTGCGTTACTTTTTGACTTTATTAATGGTTTCCATGATACAGCCAATGCAATCGCTACAGCAGTATCTACAAAAGCACTTAAACCACGACATGCAATTATTTTAGCAGCGGTTATGAACTTTGTCGGGGCATTAATGGCAACAGGTGTAGCACAAACAATTGCTAAAGATATTGTCGATCCGTTTAAGTTAGAAAATGGTTCAGTCGTTATTTTAGCAGCATTGATTTCTGCTATAGCGTGGAATCTTATTACTTGGTATTTCGGGATTCCAAGTTCATCTTCACATGCATTAATAGGGTCAATTGCAGGTGCAGCTATTGCTTCTGCAGGATTTGGAATATTACATTACCAAGGATTTTCAAAAATTATATTAGCTTTAATTGCATCTCCAATTTTAGCGTTTATCGTTGGTTTCATTGTATATTCTATTTTCAAAGTCGTATTTAAAAATAATAATTTAACAAGAACAAATAGAAACTTTAGATTTATCCAAATTGGTACAGCAGCTTTACAAGCATTCTCACACGGTACAAACGATGCTCAAAAAGCAATGGGTATCATTACAATGGCACTTATTTCAGCTAATATGCAATCTACAACAGATATTGAATTATGGGTTAAAATAAGTTGTGCTACTGCAATGGGTCTTGGAACTGCAGTAGGTGGATGGAAAATTATCAAAACAGTTGGTGGAAACATTATGAAAATCCGTCCAGCTAACGGTGTAGCAGCTGACTTATCATCAGCATTCGTTATTTTCGGTGCTACATTCATTCACTTACCAGTATCAACAACACACGTAGTATCTTCATCTATTTTAGGTGTAGGTTCATCACAACGTGTTAAAGGTGTTAAATGGACAACAGCACAAAGAATGATTATTACTTGGATTATAACTTTACCAGTATCAATTATCCTTTCTTTCATCATTTATCATATTTGTGCTTTATTCGTATAATCAATCATCAAAACATCCAACTCATTAACGTTGGATGTTTTTTTGTATGGGAAAAATTGAGAAGGTTAGGAGAAATATAATGATAGGTGAATTTTAGTGGGGAGATATTCTGAGTTAGGGACAGAATTCTGAGAAATGTCCGTAAGAGAGGTTGTTAGAGACAGAATTCCGAGAAATGTCCGTAAGAGTGGGTGTTAGGGACAGAATTCCGAGAAATGTCCGTAAGAGAGGTTGTTAGAGACAGAATTCCAAGAAATGTCTCTAAATGAGTGCCCATCTAATTACCAGAATTCAGAATAATGGAAGTTACAGCATTCTAATTACCTGAATTCCGAATAGTGGAAGTTACAGCTCTCTAATTACCAGAATTCAGAATAATGATAGTTAGCGCACTCTAATTACCACAATTCAGAATAATGGAAGTTACAGCGTTCTAATTACCAGAATTCGAAATAATGGAAGTTAGCGCCCAGATAATAAAAACTTCCACACACTAATTTTCTGCATAGAAAAAACCAGTTCGTCTTCTGAACTGGTTTTTTTATTAATGAATATATGAATAGTTATATACTTGTGATGCTGGGACTGTTCTGTAATCTTTAACACCTGGAGGCGTATTATAGTTCATTTCTGAAATTAATAGACTTCCGTCTGCGTTAATAGATTCTACATATGATACGTGACCATATTGTCCAGCTGTAGTTTGCATAATTGAACCTACTTCAGGGGTACCGTCTACTCGGAAACCGTCAGCTTGTGCTGCGCCTGCCCAATATTTAGCATCTCCCCAGTATGTGCTGATTGAACTACCAGCTTGTGCTCTGCGATCAAATACGTAATATGTACATTGACCCCAGTCATATAAGTTTTGGTCATTGAATGATTGATTGCCACCTGTTTGAGTAGGTTGTGTGTTATTTGAAGGAGTAGTTGTAGTATCACTACCGCTTCCACCAGCAATTTTTAAAGTTTGACCAGGATAGATAATATAACCTTGTAAATTATTTGATTTCATTAGTTGGTCAACTGTAACACCATTTTGTTGTGCGATTACTGCTAATGAGTCACCGCTTTTAACTGTGTATGTAGATCCTGAAGTTGCTGTTTCTTGAGAACCGCTTCCTCCCGTTGAACTACTTCCGTTTACAGTAATGACTTGCCCTGGGAAAATCATATTTCCTGAAATATTGTTACTTGATTTCAGTTGATTAACAGATACACCATATTGGTCTGCAATCATCCATAAAGATTCACCATTTTTTACAGTATGTTGAGTTGAAGCTTCGGCGTCGTTATGAGCTGCTATAGCTGCAACACCAGAAACAGCTGTTACTGCGAATGCAAATTTTTTCAAAGGCTTATCCTCCTTAGGTATATATAATATATAAAAACAGAATACTAAAATGAACTTTCTTCTATACACGTAATGGTAACAAAAATAATATTGTATGTACCTGATGTAATCACTTTGTAATAAAAACACAATAATTAATATTTGCTTTTTTACATTGATTGAAGTGCGCTAAAACCGTTGTGAGCGTATCTATATGGAATATGGTAATTTATGTATGTATGATGAATGTTACAAATTATAGAAGACATGACGTTTGATATATAGAGAAATAGCATGTAAAATGTTGGTATTACGTTATAAAAAGGAATGATTAAAGATGAATTATGATAACCAATATGCATCTTATCAACATACAGATACTCATGGTTCAGCCATTAGAAAAACATGGCTATACTTCTTATATTATTGGGTAATCTTTGGCGTTGGGACATATGTAGGTCAATTCGTACCACCTGCATTACATTTACCAATTACAATAGGATTGTTTGTACTCATTATGATTTCATTATTTGTAAAATCGTCTAGAAAATTTGGCGGTTTAATTTCAAATATATATGCATTCTTTATCGGTGTGATTTCATATACGGCCTTTATGTATTATTTAGGCACATTAGGTACACAAGCGTTTTATGGCAATATTGCCTTAGCAATTGGTGCATTTGCTGCTTTTGGTATACTCGGTTACTTTATGATTGATGATGCCTCAGGTTTAGGAAAATATTTATTTGTAACATTAATCGCGTTAATCTTCGCAAGTTTATTAGGTATATTCATCCATAATCCTATTTTCCATACAGTGTTATCTGTTATAGGTATTGGACTGTTTCTACTTTACACTGTGTATGATTTTAACCGTATGAAACTAGGGAACTTCTCTCCTAGAGAGATGGGCTTTAATTTGTTTATTAATTTACTCAACATCATCATGCACATTTTAAGACTCGCAAGTATTTTAAAAGATTAAACATAACAAGTCTGAGGCAATCATCGTGTCTCAGACATTTTTTGATTTGTAAACTTTGCCAGATGTAATCATTATTGTATAATAAGTATGTTAAATAACTCACTTGAAAGAGAGATGGAAATATGGGACGTAAATGGAATAATATTAAGGATAAAAAAGCCCAAAAAGACAAAAATACAAGTAGAATCTATGCTAAATTTGGTAGAGAAATATATGTAGCTGCTAAATCAGGTGAACCTGATCCAGAATCAAACCAAAATCTTAAATTTGTATTAGAAAAAGCTAAAACTTATTCTGTTCCTAAACATATTATAGATAGAGCAATTGAAAAAGCTAAAGGCGGATCAGAAGAGAACTTTGATGAATTAAGATATGAAGGTTTCGGTCCAAGTGGTTCAATGCTAATTGTTGATGCATTAACAAACAACGTAAACCGTACAGCAAGTGATGTACGTGCAGCATTCGGTAAAAATGGCGGTAATATGGGTGTATCAGGCTCAGTTGCTTACATGTTCAACCATACAGCTGTATTCGCATTTAAAGGTAAATCTGCTGATGAAGTTTTCGAACTATTATTAGAAGAAGATTTAGATGTGAGAGATGTTATCGAAGAAGAAGATTTAACAATTGTATACGCAGAACCAGATCAATTTGCACAAGTTCAAAATGTGCTTAAAGCAAATGGCGTAGAAGATTTTGATGTAGCTGAACTTTCAATGTTAGCTCAATCAGAAGTAACATTATCAGAAGAAGATTTACAAACGTTTGAAAAATTAGTCGATGCAATTGAGGATTTAGAAGACGTGCAACAAGTATTCCACAATGTTGACTTGTAATGGAGTGTTTAGATGAATAAAGAGAAATGGATAAGCGCACTCAATTTAATACCACATCCTGAAGGTGGTTTCTATCATGAAACGATTAAATCAGAACATGCTTTAAATGATGGCAACGCGTTATATACAAGTATTTATTTTCTATTAGAAAAAAATAATATTTCGCATTTTCATAGAATAGAATCTGATGAGGTATGGTATTATCATGCAGGACAAACATTGACTGTGCATATGATTTATCCGGATGGACATTATGAAAAAGTTAAAGTCGGTCCAAATGTTGAAGAGGGAGATGTATTACAAGCGCTCGTACCAAAAGGCGTGATATTTGCTTCAACTGTTGAAGGTGACAATGACTATGCACTTGTAGGATGTATGTGTGCACCAGGATTCCAGTTTGAAAAATTCGAACTGTTTACGCAGGCTCAATTAATCGAACAGTATCCACAGCATCAAGAAGTAATTGAAAAATATGCTTTCGAAACAATTTAAAGTTTAATATAAAAAAAATCCCAATCCGAATGAAGCGGATTGGGATTTTTTTGCGGAATTATAGTTCTCCGTATACTTCTTTAGCAGTTTCGATGACATAAGATAATTTACGCCATTGCTCATCTTCAGATAAGATGTTACCTTCTTCTGTTGAAGCGAAACCACATTGAGGACTTAAGCATAGTTGATCTTTCGAAACGTATTTTGTTGCTTCGTCTAAACGATCAAGAATATTTTGTTTGTCTTCAAGTTCACCAGTTTTTGATGTGAATAAACCTAATACAACATATGCATCGTTTCTATCAAAGTGTCTTAATGGTTCAAAGTCTCCTGAACGATTGTCATCGTATTCTAAGAAGAAACCTTGTAGCTTTTCAGTGAATAGTTCTTTCGCAATTGGTTCATAACCACCCGTAATTGCCCATGATGATTGATAGTTACCACGACAAATATGAGTTGTAATCAATAAGTCTTCTGGTAAATCAGCTAATGCATCATTGACAACTTTTGCTGCTAGTTTGATAGCTTCTGCTTTTTCTTCTTCAGAACGCTCTCTATTTTTAATTAATTGTTTTGTTGCTGCTAATCCAGCCCAATATACATCGTCAATTTGTAAATAGCGACAACCTAATTCATAGAATTTAAGAATAGATTGACGATAAGCTTCTGAAACATCTTTCGCATATTCATAAATATCTGGATAGATTTCATGGTTTAATATGTTTGGATGGAATAACTGGTTTGGGCTCGGTATAGATACTTTACTTACAGCTCTTCCGTTTACTTGCTTATGTAAATAATCAAAATGTGCGAAGTGAGGATGATCTGGGTTGTATTGGACTTTTCCTACAACTCTTACGTCATGTTTTTTAGTCTCTACGCCATTAAATGTTAAACCAATTTCTGGTTCATAATCTTCTACACCTGTTAAATTTTCTAAGAAATCAAAGTGCCAATAAGAACGTCTGAATTCACCGTCAGTAATACTTTTCAATCCGACTTCTAATTGTTTTTCAATAATCTTATCGATTTCTTGATCTTCAACTTTCTTTAAATCTTCTTGTGTAATCGTACCTTCTGAAAATTGTTGACGAGCTTTCTTTAAAGGCTCAGTTCTTAGTAAACTACCTACATGGTCGGCACGGAAAGGTCTTAATTGTTCTGTCAATTTACTTCACTCCTGTTTATATACTCTAAAAATTCTGAAAAATTCAATATTAATTAAAAATACCAAAGTAATACATCGATGTCAATTTAGTTTTGATATAATAAATAAAAAGGAGGGGATTAAACACTTGGCTAATAAAAAGAAAAATATCAAAAAGAAAAGTCAGTCTGTAAAAAGAAAAAAGAAAAATGATAAATCAAAGCGTAAAAATAAAAAGAAATATATTTATGGATTCCTTTTATTGATTATTGGAATTGTAATAGCTATGAGTATTTATCATGTGTTTAAACCTTTACCACATGGCGTTTCAAAAGTGAGTTCAGAAACAATGACAGACCATGTGGAACTATTAACAGATGTCACTTATAAAAACGGGAATAAGATGCAGTACAATCAAGAAATATTTGATAAAGTAAATGAGACGATTAAAGAAGCGGATGATTTTATTATTATGGATATGTTCTTATTTAATCATTATCAAACGGGAGACAAGACTTATCCAAAAATATCTCAACGTCTTACACAATCATTAATTGATAAGAAAAAAGAAAACCCAGATATGAGAATTATTGTGATTACAGACCCACTTAATTCATTCTACGGTTCATACACGCCAGACAATATTAAGGATCTAAAAGCCAATAATATAGACGTCTACTATACAAATCTTAATGAATTAAGAGATTCTAACCCGATTTATTCAGGTATGTATCGAACATTTTTCCAATGGTTTGGTAATAGTGAAAATGGTAAGTTAAGTAATCCATTAAGCCCTGAAGCACCAGACGTTACAGTTAGAGGTTATTTAAATATTTTAAATATGAAAGCAAATCATAGAAAGACTTTAGTTACAGAAAAACATGGCATGATCTTATCTAGTAATCCACATGATCCAAGTGGCTATCATCAAAATGTTGGTGTCAGAGTATCAGGTCCAATCCAAAATGCAATTATTAAATCAGAAATTGCAGTTGCGAATATGAGTGGGGGTCGATACTCACCAAGTGATTTCAAAATTAAAAACAATAGCTGGAATGATAACGCCAAGTATAGTGTGCAATTAGCGACTGAAGGTAAAATTAAAGATCAAGTCATTCAAAATATTAAAAAAGCACAATCTAAAGACCATATTTCAATAGGTATGTTTTATCTTTCAGACAGAGATGTGATTGACGAATTGATTAAAGCTTCTAAAAGAAATGTAGATATCAAACTTATACTTGATATTAATAAAGAAGCATTTGGTAAAGAAAAGCCAGGCGTTCCGAATAAACCAGTTGCGAGTGAATTAATCAATCGCTCAAAAGGAAGCATTAAAGTAAGATGGGCTCGTTCAAATGGCGAACAATATCATTCTAAATATATGTTGTTTGAGCAAAATGAAAACAATCGTGCCACAATGATATTAGGTTCATCCAATTTAACAAGAAGAAACATTGGAGACTATAATTTAGAATCAGATATTATCATTAAAGGTAAACAAAATGATGCAGCCTTTAAAAAATTATCCAATAACTTTAAACAATCTTGGAATAATAGTGAACACGATATGACTGCACAATATGATGAATTCAAAGACGAAGCACTTTGGAAAAAAGTATTATATAGAATTCAAGAAAGTACAGGTTTATCAAGCTTTTAACAGTATATAAAAAAGACATTCATCGTGAAGGTGAATGTCTTTTTTGGATGAGACTGAATATTAGGGAGTAACGCACGAAGACTCGGAGATATCGTGCGCTAGGGCACAAAATAAGGGTATACCGCACGAAGACTCGGAGATATCGTGCGCTAGGGCACAAAATAAGGGTGTACCGCACGAAGACTGAGAGATATCGTGCGCTAGGGCACAAAATAAGGGTATAACGAACGAAGACTGAGAGATATCGTGCGCTAGAGCACAAAATAAGGGTATAACGCACGAAGACTCGGAGATATCGTGCGCTAGGGTACAAAATAAGGGTATAACGCACGAAGACTCGGAGATATCGTGCGCTAGGGCACAAAATAAGGGTATAACGCACGAAGACTGAGAGATATCGTGCGCTAGGGTACAAAACAAGGGTATAACGCACGAAGACTCGGAGATATCGTGCGCTAGGGCACAAAATAAGGGTGTACCGCACGAAGACAGAGAGATATCGTGCCTTATCTATTGATTTTAATAATATTCCGATACATAATATCTGCCATTTTTTCTGGTTTTTCTACACAGCCGTTTTTCAACCAACTATAAATGGTAGCGATTTGTCCACCGACTGTATAGTCTAGGAAGAAATTGACGTCTTGAAGTGTACCTATTCGTGTAATCAATTTTTCAAATCTTAGTTTAATGAGTTTGATAAAGCTGATGATGAGTTCTTTTTCTGGATGGACAACGAAGACGCTTGTGAAAAATCTCTGATGTCTTGATATGTAATAAAAGACATTTGTAAAGTACTGTTTAACATACTTTCTTCTTTTATCAGGGTTTTCAAGGATAGATTGTTCTATATTATCCATTAATGTTTCATAGTTCGTCATATGAAATTGTTTGATTTCTTCATACGTTTCATATTTATCTTTAAAATGTGCGTAAAATGTTGAACGATTGATACCACATTCTGCACATAACATTTTTATTGTGATTTCATCAAAATGATAATGTTCTAATAAGTAAACCATATTACTTATGATTAGTTGTCTCGCATGTTTTTTCATAGGTCACCTCGAATAAATACATACCTAATATTTTAACAAAAAGCCGTTCAAAGATACATTCATATACCATTTAAATATGTAGATATTATGAATAATTATCTGATTTTTCCGCCATCTTAACCCGACAAACTTATTTAATTTGTTGGTTTAAATCATGATTCCAGAGCCGTATAATGAATAAATCATTGAAATTTGGAGGAAATAAAGTAATGAAAAAAATAGTGCTTGTAAATGTTATCACTATAATAATTTTAGTGGCTATCGGCCTAGTAGGATTCCATTATTATAGTGAAGCAACAGATTATGTAAAAACAGAAAATGCAAAAGTTGACGGTGAGCAAATCAAAATTGCTAGCCCAGTATCAGGTAACTTAACAAGCTTCGACGCTAAAGAAGGTAAAACTTATGACAAAGGCGACAAAATCGGAGAAGTAGCTGGTAAAGGTGAAGATGGACAGTCTCAAGAAATGGACATTAAAGCACCATCTAAAAGTACAATCGTAAAAACTTCTGCAACAGAAAACAGTTTAGTTCAAGCTGGATCACCAATTGCATATGCATATAACTTTGATGATTTATATGTAACAGCAAACATTGACGATACAGATGTAGAAGATGTTGAAAAAGGACAAGCTGTTGACGTGTATATCGACGGACAAGAAGCTAGTGTTAAAGGTAAAGTGTCTCAAGTTGGATTAGCAACTGCATCAAGTTTCTCATTGATGCCTTCATCAAATAGTAATGGAAACTATACAAAGGTGACACAAGTTGTTCCAGTGAAAATCACATTTGATTCTAAGCCATCAA
Source organism: Mammaliicoccus sp. I-M35 (assembly GCF_022386455.1). Taxonomy (NCBI): domain Bacteria; kingdom Bacillati; phylum Bacillota; class Bacilli; order Caryophanales; family Staphylococcaceae; genus Mammaliicoccus; species Mammaliicoccus sp. I-M35. Next base: position 42,607 of record NZ_JAJNIL010000002.1, read on the forward strand.
CAAATGTTGTTCCAGGAATGAATGTTGAAGTTCGAATCCACAAGAATTAAGGAGGGTGTATTATGACATCAACCTTTACGGTGGCTTATATAATTGTAGCAATCCTATTATGGATTGGAATTAATGCATTTGTTTTAAAACGCAAAAAAAGTAAATCAGTTTCTAAGCAAGTAACTGAAGAAACAACAGAGAACAAAGAAACACAATTGAAATCAAAAGATGATAATATCAATCATCAACCAGAACATTCACATATTGAAAAAATGGAAGCTGAACATAAGTCATCTAACTCAGAGATGAACGAAACAACTTCTAACAAAATGTATTCTGAAGATCATGATAAAGAATCAGATGAATCACATGAGCATACTGAATTATCTGATCGTGGTATGGAATTAAATGAAGACGAACCAATTAATGAACAAATTAAAAAAAATCATGTCAATTTCGTATATGGCAAAGGTATTTCAAGAAACAAAATTTTAGTTGCGATGATGTTTGGTATGTTTATAGCTATTTTAAACCAAACATTATTAAATGTTGCTTTACCGGTTATTAACAATGAGTTCAGTATTTCAGCATCTACAGGACAATGGTTAATGACAGGATTTATGTTAGTGAATGGTATCTTAATACCAATCAGTGCATTTCTAATAAGTAAATATTCATACAGAAGACTATTTCTTATAGCAATGACGTTGTTTACAGTTGGATCAATTATATGTGCTTTATCATTTAACTTCCCAATGATGATGACAGGTCGTGTTATCCAAGCAGTTGGTGCAGGTGTGTTAATGCCATTAGGTTCAAATGTATTTATGACAATATTCCCACCAGAAAAACGTGGTGCGGCAATGGGTACTTTAGGTATTGCATTTATTTTAGCACCAGCAATCGGACCGACCTTATCAGGTTGGATCGTACAAAACTATCATTGGAATGTCATGTTCTATGGTATGTTTGCAATTGGTTTAGTTGCAATATTTATTAGTTTCTTCTGGTTTAGAATTTATCAAAAAACTTCTAATCCAAAACCAGACGTTCAAGGTATTATCTATAGTACTTTAGGATTTGGATTATTGCTTTATGGATTTAGTGAAGCGGGTAACGATGGTTGGACTTCATTAACAGTTTCATTATCATTGATTATCGGTGTAATCTTCACAGCATTATTTGTTATTCGTGAAGTGAGAATGAAAAATCCAATGCTTGATATGTCAGCATTAAAATATTCAGGCTTTACATTGACTACGATCATTAATGTTATCGTAACAATGAGTTTATTCGGTGGTATGATCTTATTACCAATCTATCTACAGAATTTACGTGGTTTCACACCACTAGATTCAGGGTTATTACTATTACCAGGTTCACTTATAATGGGCTTCATGGGTCCTATAGCTGGTAAAATGTTAGACTCATTTGGTATTAAACCACTCGCTTTAATTGGTTTAACAATTATGACATTTGCTACTTGGGAATTGACACAGTTAAATATGGATACACCATATACAACAATACTTGTTATTTATATTGTCCGTTCATTTGGTATGAGTTTTATCATGATGCCAATTATGACAGCAGGTATGAATTCATTACCACAACGATTAATTCCGCATGGTAATGCAATTAGTAATACGGTAAGACAATTAGCAGGGTCAATCGGTACTGCCATTCTTGTTACAGTAATGACTCAAAATACGACATCACATTTGGCAAATATGTCAGATAATATGGATTCAACAAATCCTATGATCCAAGAACAAATTAAAGCTTTATCAGATTCTGTTGGCGGTCAAGAAGCAGGTACAACTGCACTATTTACTTACTTCAATAAACTTGCAACAGTTCAAGGTATTAACGATGCATTCTGGATTGCAACATTATTCAGTGTGATTGCTTTAATTTTAAGTTTATTCTTAAAAGGTAAATCTCATTATTTATCAAAAGAATAGTAAGAACTCCTAGATATAAAAATATAAATTCATTTTGTATTTTTAAATTATATATTAATGTTTAATTGTTTAAACACTACAAGAAACAGTGAAGTTTCTTGTAGTGTTTTTTTAGAATAGTAATTTAATTTATGAAATTCTATATTGAATGCTTTGAATTAGACATGGTTTTTTATATAATGTAAAAAAGGAGTTGGTAACTTATGAAAGTTAAGTATATTGACAAACGTCATTGGCGACGTCTCCTTAATCGCGAATATAAAGAAGTTGTATTGGACACCAATCATTTTAAAGGGCTAATTGGATTAGTAACAATGGTACAAGTAAAAGAGCCTTTACAAGTAAATGTGGTCGGCAGGGAAATTACAGTTGCGGATAATGGATATAAGTGGATGCAAATCTTACCTGAAAAGAAGCCATATAGTATCACTGTAATGTACGATAAACAGAATAAACCAGTACAATACTATTTTGATGTGAATTTGAGGAATATCACACAACTTGGCAATGCTAGAACATTAGATTTATGTCTTGATGTATTAGTGATACCGAAGTCGGGTGAATATGAACTTGTTGATGAAGATGATTTAGAAAGAATGCTCAAAGAGAAGAAAATATCCAAAGCCCAATTCCATAAGGCATATGTTACAGCTCATGAAATTATGTTTAAATTAGAGACGGATTTCAAAGGAATTGAAAAGAAAATCAGATATTGTTTTCACGAAATTATGAATGCGAAGTGATTTAACTACAATGTTATGGCATATTTCTATATAAAAACGAGGAATCCCTTTAAAGTTGGAATTCCCCGTTTTTTTATTATAAGAAGATTAATGCAAGTATGATTGCTAATGGACCTACGATGAAACAATATTTACTAAAGATACCTAATTGACCACGTTCCATAATGCCTTGTAACCATTTAAGCGAGAAATAACTTGCTACAAGAGATGCAATAAATGCAAATACATATGAAATCATTAATGATGTATCGGGTGGTGTTTCAACAATATCTTTAATACCAAGTAAAGCTGTACCTAGACTTACTGGAATATATAGTAAGAATGAGAATTTAAATGCTGTTTTTTGGTTCATACCTACACCTAATGCACCAACAATCGTTGCACCACTTCTACTTAGTCCTGGTACTAACGCAACTGCTTGAAATAGACCGACGATAATAGCGTCTTTAAGTGACAAATCTTTTTCAAGTTTTTGACCACGTTTATTCTTAATAAACCACAATGCGATACCAGTGACGATAAGCATGATACCTACCATAATCACACTTTTAGTATCCCCGATAATATCTTTAAAGATTATACCTAGAACACCTGCAGGAATCGTTGCAATGACTAAGTACATCGCAAGTTGGAAATTTTTCTTAATCGATTCGGTACGGTCACCTTTAATATATTTAAGTGTATCAACAATAAGCGTGATAATATCTTTTCTAAATAAGATAAGCACGGCAATTAATGAAGCGGTATTCACAACAATTTCAAATGTTAAACCGTCCGTATGTAATCCTAAAAATTCTTGTGCCATCACAAGGTGTCCACTTGAAGAAACCGGAATTGGTTCAGTTATACCTTGAAGTAACCCAAGAAAAACATATTTAATAATTTCGATAATAAGCATGATATGATCCTTCCTATTTAATGTACATGGTCAACTATAACGAATTATGAATTGACTTTCAATTTATGAAATAAAAAAATTTATATTTCGGTCTAAAGTTGTAGGCGTGGTCGTGTAGGCAAATCGTGTTATAATATAATGAAAGTAAGGAGTGTGTGTCAATTGAAAGTAGACGATTATAAGTTACTCGTAACATTAGAAGACGTAAAGACATTAAGGAAAGCAGCAGACATTCTCTATATATCTCAGCCGGCAGTGAGTCAAAGGTTGAAAACAATTGAAAACTTTTTCGGTATAGATATTTTTATAAGAACAAAGAAGCAATTGATAACAACAAATGAAGGTTCACTTGTAATTGAACACGCTCGAAAAATGTTAAAAGAAGAACGTTTATTATTAGATAAAATCAGTTCTAAAATAGGCGAAGTAAATGGTAGCATTTCAATAGGTGTATCTTCATTAATCGGACAGACCATTCTCCCGCAAGTATTAGGAGAATACACGCACTTATATCCTAATGTGGATATACAATTACAAATCGGTTCAAGTGAACATATTAAACAATATCAGAATGACTTTCATATCATGGTCGTAAGAGGAAATGAAGTCATGAATGTTCAAAATGATCTCTTACTTAATGAACAGCATTACTTTATATATCCTAAAAATAGAAAACAAGATCTACACCTTTTACCAATGATCGAGTTTCAAGCAGAACCTATCTACTTAAAACAAATAGAAGAGTGGTATTCAGATTACTTACAACAAGAATATCATGCACTCATTAAAGTCGATCAAATCGCTACATGTAAAGCATTACTATTAAATGGTGTAGGTGTAACAGTCTTACCTGAACTCGTTATAGGTGATATCGATACAGATAAATTTGAAATCAAGAAATTGAATGTCATGCGTAAACCACTGACAAGGTCTACATATATATGTTATGAACATAACGTATTACAATTACCACAAGTGAAATCATTCATAGAAGTCTTAAAGAACTATATTAATCAGCTTGAAATAGGTAAAAAATAAGCAGAAAAGAAATCTGTACGGATTTCTTTTCTGCTTTCGTTATATTGATATCGATTGCTATGACAGACGCTTTCTTAACTTCGTAAATATTTCACGAGTTTCATCATTAATCGCGTCATGATTTAAAATATTGTCGATACGTTGTAGATTCTTACTATCTTTAAATCGTGTTTCGTTCAATTCATAAATCGATAATTTTGGCTCAGTTTGTTCAATTAATCTCATATTGTCATTCTGTGAAACATATCCTTCTTTTAATACTCTGAAGTAACAGCCTGTTCGATAACTATCAGCCATTCGTTTAACTAAGTCTTTAATGCCATATCGTTGTGCAATTGTAGCGCAAGGTTGTCTTGGACATGAAACTTGAATGATCGCTTCACCAAGTTCGTAAGTGTCACCAATGTTTAAATCTTCTTCTGTTAAACCTGAAACGGTTATATTCTCTCCGAAAATTGCATACTTTGGTAACAAATCAATAATATCATCCCAATATGCGTAATTATCTTTGCTGTAAAAACAGAGTGCTTTTTCAGGTCCACCATGTCCTTTGTATTGCTGTTCGTCTTCAACAAAGCCTGTATGTGTTAAGTACATCTTATCTTTAAAAGGTTCTTTGAAAATGGCAGTCTTTTTTGATTTTTGATCGCTAAATGTGATATTGGCAATTTTTCCGACTGATATATAATCTACTTTGTAATTCACTAGAATGACTCCTTTTTACAATATTTAATAATGATTTTACCGGTTAATGTGAATTATAGCAATAAAGCATTGACGTAGCAGAGGATAAGCTTTAAAGTACAAGCATATAATAAAATATAGGAAGTTGTGAATTCATGTTTTTGAAATTATTTCAAATAAAAAATTATAAACTCTTTACAGCAAATATGGGTTTACTTGGTATGGCAGTTGCGATTACTGTTCCATTTTTAGTGTTGTATGCGACACAGCACTTAGGCATGACGAAAGGGCAATATGGTTTGTTAATGGCGCTTGCAGCAGGGGCATCATTTACAGTAAACTCTATTGTTGCTAGATTTTCAGATAGTGGCAAAATTAATCGTAAATATCTTATCATTACCGCACTTATTATGGGTGCATTATGTTTCTCCATTTATTTCTACATACATACTATTTGGGTGTTCATTGCACTTTACGCAATGTTCCAAGGTTTAGCTGCACCAGCAATGCCTCAAATGTATGCCTCAGCACGTGAATCAATTAATGAATCAGCTTATAAAGATAGAAGTATATTTGCTAATACAGTTCTACGTTCTACATTTTCATTAGGATTTTTATTTGGTCCTTTAATTGGTACAGTATTGTTAAGTGCCTTTGGATATGATGGATTGTTTGGTGGAACGGTAGCACTATTTTTAACAGTTTTAGTATTATTAATTATATTTTATAAAGAGCCGAAGAAAGTTATTAAAAATGCTATCGGTAATTTTACAGAAAAGAAAGCACCAAACTTAATAAAAGAACCGACATTATTAATACCTTTCTTAGCATTCATTTTGTTACATGTTGGTCAGTGGATGTATACGTTGAATATGCCGTTATATGTAACAGAATATCTTAAAGATAATGAATCACATGTCGGCTATTTAGCAAGTTTATGTGCGGGCTTAGAAGTTCCGTTTATGATTATACTTGGTATTATTGCAAGTAAGTTCAAAACAAAAACATTATTAATGGTTGGATCTATTTTTGGATTCGGATATTACTTTAGCATCGGGGTGTTTGATAGTTTCGTCGCAATGTTGATAGGACAACTCGCATTAGCATTCTTCTTAGCTATTTTACTAGGCTTAGGTATTAGTTATTTTCAAGATATTTTACCAGAATTTCCAGGATACGCATCAACATTATTTGCCAATGCAATGGTCATCGGTCAGTTAGGTGGAAATTTATTAGGTGGTATTATGAGTGATCTCGTTGGACTAGGAAATGTATTCTTTGTTTCAAGTTTATCAATAGCAGTAGCATTTGTATTACTTATATTCACAGTAGAACATACGACACACAACGAAACTAAAGTAAGTTAGGAGATATAAAAATGACAGCAATAAGTTGGATATTAATTATCTTAATGTTTGTAATTGCATTTATAGGATTAGTGAAACCTATAATTCCATCCGTATTATTTATATGGGTAGGGTATTTCATTTATCACTTTGCAATTGATTCAAGCAAATTATCTTGGGTATTTTGGGTAGTAATGATTGTATTTACAATATTTATGATATTATCAGATATCATTATGAATAGTTATTTCGTTAAGAAATTTGGAGGTTCTAAATTAGGAGAAACAATGGCAGCAGTCGGTGTCATCATCGGTTGTTTCGTATTTCCTCCATTTGGAATTATAATCGTTCCATTTGTATTAGTATTTGTAACAGAAATCATTCAAAAAGGTGATATCGCAGCTGCAACAAATGCAAGCGTAGGATCATTACTTGGTTTCTTAACAAGCTCAATAGCAAAAGCATTGATTATGGTAGTCATGATTATCTGGTTCTTTATAGATATTATTATTTAATATAGTAGGGAAAGCCTGGTACAGAATATAAGCTGTACTAGGCTTTTTTATTTGGAATGAGGAGTATGGGGAGTGGTGGTTTATTTTAGGTGTGGAGGTTAGTTGGGTATGGGGGAGAAGGTGTGTTGGATATGGATGCCGAAAGATGTGAGTTAAAGAGATAGTAAACTCACGAGAATGAAGAAGATGTGAGTTAAAGGAGTAATAAACTCACGAGATTGAAAAACATGTGAGTTAAATGTGGAATAAACTCACGAGATCGTAAAACATGTGAGTTAAAGAGGCAGTAAACTCACGAGATTGAAAAAGATGTGAGTTAAAGAGGCAGTAAACACACGAGATCGCAAAAGATGTGAGTTAAATGAGGAGTAAACTCACAAGATTGGTAAAGATGTGAGTTAAAGAGGTAATAAACTCACGAGATTGGTGAACATGTGAGTTAAAGAGGCAGTAAACACACGAGATTGATAAAGATGTGAGTTAAAGAGGGACTAAACTCACGAGATCGAAAAAGATGTGAGTTAAAGTTGGAATAAACACACGAGATCGCAAAACATGTGAGTTAAAGATGGAATAAACTCATGAGATCGCAAAACATGTGAGTTAAAGAGGTATTAAACTCACAAGATCGCAAAACATGTGAGTTAAAGAGGTAGTAAACTCACGAGATTGCACAAGATGTGAGTTAAATGTGGAATAAACACACGAGATCGCAAAACATGTGAGTTAAAGAGATAGTAAACTCACATCTTTTCAAATTAAATGATTATATAGAAATGAACATTTTTGATTACTTGAAAAATTACTTAAGTCATGGCTTAACGCCTAACTTAAGCCAAGAGATCATCCAAGTCATAGCTTAACTACTGAATAAAGCCAAGAGATCGTCCAAGTCATGGCTTAACGCCTAACTTAAGCCAAGAGATAGTCCAAGTCTTAGCTTAACTACTGAATAAAGCCAAGAGATGCCGCAAGTCATAGCTTAACTACTGAATAAAGCCAAGAGATCGTCCAAGTCATGGCTTAACGTCTAACTTAAGCCAAGAGATAGCCTAAGTCATAGCTTAACTACTGAATAAAGCCAAGAAATCCCCCAAGTCTTAGCTTAACTACTGAATAAAGCCAAGAGATAGCCTAAGTCATGGCTTAATGTATAACTTAAGCCAAGAGATGTCCCAAGTCATAGCTTAACTCCCGAATAAAGCCAAGAGATGTCCCAAGTCTTAGCTTAACTACTGAATAAAGCCAAGAGATAGCCCAAGTCAAAGCTTAACTACTGAATAAAGCCAAGAGATAGTCCAAGTCATGGCTTAATACCTAACTTAAGCCAAGACATTCCCTACATATCACAATAAAAAACCTCAGGGACAAATGAAACTGCGTCCCTGAGGGTTCCTCTTTTCTTACTATTTGCCTTCTTTCATATCTTGTTCGATTTGTTCTTTTGATTCGCCGCTTTCTTCTAAGACCATTTTACGGTCGTACATTTTGAAGAATGGAAAATAGATAATGACTGAAACGGCGATATTAAATAGTACGAGTACGATTGCTCGCCAATCGCCACCTGTTGCTAAATATGCACCGATTGGAGCTGGTAATGTCCACGGTGCCATTACGCTTGTGGCATTTACGAGTCCAAATAATGTTGCTAAGTAGGTTATGACGGTTAATACTAATGGAATGATAATAAATGGTATAACCATGATTGGATTTAATACAATTGGTAATCCAAATATTACTGGTTCATTAATATTAAATAATGACGGTATTGATACAGCTTTACCGAATTTCTTTAAGAACTGAGATTTTGCAAACAATAATATACAAATGACAAGTCCTAATGTAGCACCTGCGCCACCTATCCAAACAAACCATTGGAAAAATGTTTCTGGTGCTATATGCGGTAATGGTTCTCCGGCAGCATGTGCTTCTGCATTTTTAGCTAAATAAACTTCCCATAGTGGACGCTCGATTGTCCCGACAATTGACATACCATGAATACCAAATGCCCAGAAGAAAGTTGTTAAGAATACAGGTACTAGTACACCAGGCAATGTATCACCTGCAAAGACAAGCGGACCTACGATTTTATCAACGAGTGTATGTAAATCAAGTTGGAATACTACTGTAATGATACTCATTGCACCGAGTACAAATACTACTGGGATTAAAGATTCAAATGAGCGACTTACTGATGGCGGTACTTGAGGTGGCATCTTGATCGTAATATTTTTATTTTTACATAATCGATATATTTCTACTGAGAATATCGCAACAAACATTGCAACAAATAGTCCGTGACCTCCTAAATTGGTCATTGGTAATACGAAACCTAATTTTTTATCCATAGTTGGTGCGATTGTTAATAAGAATGCAGCAGTGGAAAGTTGTGCTGCTGACAATGGATCTAAGTCATAGGATTTGGCGAGATTGTAACCTATACCAAACACTATATATAAACTCATGATAAACATCGTCATTCTATATGGAATTAAAATTTGCTCAACGTGTTCTGTTGCCCACTGAGTAATTGCCCACGACTCTGGTAACGGTGGTGTCGCAAATATTAGGAAGAATGAGCCGAATATAATAAATGGAAGTGCTGAAATAACCCCGTCACGAATGGCGAGTAAATGACGCTGGTTAGAAAGCTTGGTCATTGGACCTGAAAGTTTGCCTTCTATCCATGTCGCAAAGTTATTCATAAAAAAATCCCCCTTCGTTTGTAAGCGCTTCAATTTTGTTATAGTATAAACTAAATAGATAAAATATTCAAAATTATAAAAAAAGAAATATATTGTGAATGGAAGTGAAGTTTGATGAAACGGTTAGGAATTTCTTTATATCCAGGAAAATCAAATGAAAATGAAGATATTCAATATATCGAAAAAGCCCATCAATACGGTTTTACGAGAATATTTACAAATTTATTGCAACTTACCGATGAAAATAAAGCGACATTGTTACCAGTCATTGAAAAAACAATTCGTTATGCTAAAAATTTAAACTTTGAAATTTTTATAGATGTGGCACCTCGCACATTCAAAGTACTCGGCATCGAACCAAATGATTTATCTTTTTTCAATGATTTAGGTGTAGATGGTATAAGACTTGATGAAGGGGTAGGTGCGAAAGAAACAAGTGATATGACTTATAATCCTTATGGTATAAAGATTGAACTGAATATGAGTGTGATGAATCATTATATTGATAATGTAATGGATTTTGAGCCGAATCGCGCTTGTTTAGTAGGATGCCATAATTTTTATCCGCATCGATATGCAGGGATATCCGAGGCATTCTTTTTAGAAGGTAGTAAAAAATTCAAAAAATATGGGTTAAGAACTGCAGCATTCGTTTCAAGTAAAGTAGCTGACTTTGGTCCGTGGCCTGTTACAGAAGGTTTGCCAACTTTAGAAGATCATAGAGGTTTGCCAGTAACAACCCAAGCGCAACATTTATGGGCTACAGGGTTGATAGATGATGTCATTATCAGCAATTGTTACCCTTCAGAAGCGGAATTAGAGATTTTGAGTCATTTGAAGAATGAACCTATTACATTTGATGCAAAATTATTTGATGAAATATCTGACTTAGAGAAGAAAATTGCAATCGAAGAGCCTCATTTTTATAGAGGTGATGTGAGTGAGTACATGATTCGTTCAACACAAAGTCGTGTGAAGTATAAAAATGAATCATTTCCAGCACATCATACAGTTGCCATTAAACGTGGTGACATATTAATAGACAATGAAGAATATGGTCAATATAAAGGTGAATTACAAATTGCATTAAAGCCGATGCTCAATACTGGAAAAGTCAATGTGATTGGCAGAATTGAGCCACATGATTTACCACTGCTCAACTATTTAAAACCTTGGGCACATTTTAAATTTAATATAAAGGAGAAAGATTAACATGAAAAAAATATTATTAGTTTGCTCAGCGGGTATGTCTACAAGTATGTTAGTTAAAAAAATGCAAGATACTGCAAATAAAGAAGGTAAAGAATACGAAGTAGAGGCATTAGCCTTATCAGAAGCAGAAACAAAAGTTGATGAAGTAGATGTTATTCTACTAGGACCACAAGTAAGATTTCAAAAAGCACAAGTAGAAAAAGTAGCGAATGGTAAAGTACCAGTAGACGTTATTGATATGCAACAATATGGCATGATGGATGGAGAAGGTGTATTGAAACATGCCGAAAGCTTAATGGAATAAGGTGAGAATATGGAAAAATATGAACAAATTGCTTTTCAAATTATTACAAATGTAGGAATGGCAAAAAGTAATTATATGCAAGCAATTCAAGAAGCAAAAGAAGGCAATTTTGAAACAGCTGAGAACTTAGTTTCTGAAGGCAATCAATTTTTAGTTGAAGGACATAAAGTGCATAAGGATCTGATCCAAGCAGAAGCTTCAGGTGAGCCGGTTCCTTTAAATTTGTTATTGTCTCATGCTGAAGATCAACTTATTTCTACTGAAGTCATTAAAGAAATGGCTAAAGAACTGATTTATGTACATCAAAATTATGTGAAAAAGCAATAAAAATAAGGAGATAAACAATGTCGAATAGAATTCTAGCAATTACTGGACCAACTTCAGGAATAGGAAAATCAACCGTTATTGAATTAGCACACGATTATGACATTATTATTTTGTTATGTAGAAATGTTGAAAAAGGTAATGACTTAAAAAAGCTTTTAGAAGCGGAACATCAACATATTACAGTAGATGTTATTAAGTGTAATTTATCAGATTTAGCAAATGTTATGAAAGCTGCGACACTTGTTTTAGAACGATATCCTTATGTCGACTGTCTTATCAATAATGCAGGCGTCATGTCATTAACAAGACAAAAAACTGTAGATGGTTACGAATTAATGTTTGGTACGAACTATTTAGGACACTTTATGTTAACGCATATTTTATTTGGTTCAATTATGAATAGTCATGACAAACAAATTATTATCGTTTCATCTGGTGCGTATTTATTTGCACATCTTGGAAGACGAAACTTTAAGTATCCATTAAGGTTTAATCCGATTAAGTCTTATGGAAGATCTAAGCTTGCGACTTTATATTTTATGCAAGAATTACATGAGAAATTTTCAAAAGATGGCTTACATGTTACGGCAGTACATCCAGGTGCTGTTTCAACTAATTTAGGAAAAACAAAATATAATCAAAAATTTGGGAACTTAGTTTATAAAATATTTGATCCATTATTTATATCTCCTAAAGAAGGCGCTAAGTCGACGATTAAAGTATCGAAGAATAAAAATTTGTATAAAGGTGAATATGTTCAAGAAGGAAAGATTACAAAACTCAAATCACATGGTCTTAATTACTATGATCGCAAAAGATTAATTCGTGAGACGTTAGCATCATTACAACTAGACCAATTCATGTATTGGGAAAAATAATAAATGAATACGTTTACATTTGAAACTGATGATGTAATTTATTGTTTTCTTTTAAATTAAATTTTATAATAGTTGATATTGTAAGAATATTTCCAAAATTAATCAAAGGATGAGGCACATGAGTAAGCATTATATTTTATTGGCTGATTGTAAAGATGAAATTGGCATTACATCATTAATATCCACTATTATAAAAGATACAAATTCAAATATATTTCATTTAGATCACTATACAGACATTCAAGAAGAAGAAAATCATTTATATTTACGTATAGAATTTGATAAAAACGATGAAGTTAAATCACTTTTAGAGAATGAACTGACAAATAGAAAGATTAATTTTCAAATCTTTGATGCTGAAGAAAAAGTGAAAACAGCGTTACTTGTGTCTAAAGAAGACCATGCGTTAAGTGAAATTATGTTACGTGCGAATAGACAAGAATTTCCGATTGAAATCAGTTGTGTCATTAGTAATCACGAGAATAATCGCAAATTTGTTGAGGATATGGGCATTCCTTTTCATCATGTTAGCGTAACAAAAGAAACAAAGCGTGAAAGTGAAGATGAAATTACAAGCATTTGTGAAAGCTACAATGTTGATTTACTTGTACTTGCGAAATACATGCAAATATTATCACCAGTATTTGTTGAAAGACATCACTTGAAAATTATTAACATTCACCATTCATTCTTACCGTCATTTATTGGTGCGAACCCTTATAAACAAGCCTATACAAGAGGTGTTAAATTAATTGGGGCGACGAGTCATTATGTGACTGAAGATTTAGATGCAGGACCAATTATTGAGCAGGATGTTGTAAGAGTTAATCATAGATATACTGCACAAGATATGAAACATACAGGTAGGCATGTTGAATCTCAAGTATTAGCGAGAGCGGTGCAATGGCATTGTGAACATAAAGTCATCGTTAATGGTAATAAGACAGTAGTATTTTCATAATTTATTTTTAGTAGTGAGTATATTTGCTCACTGCTTTTTTAGTTGTATAATATGAAATAAAGTAAAGCGAAAAATGGTGTGAAAAAGATGATTAAAACTTATTATGTCAATTTAAAAGATGAAATAAAAGAAACTAATTCACCTAAAGATATTTCAGAAGAGAAAAAATGGATATGGGTGGATTTAAATGAACCAACTAAAGAAGAATCAGAAATATTAGTTGATTATTTTAATTTTCATCCTTTATCAGTAGAAGACGCAACGCAAGTTCAACAAAGACCGAAGTTTAAACAATATGATGATTATCAATTTATTGTATTCCATGCATTAGATCTAAAGACTTTAGAATCTGAAGAAGTGGATATCTTTATTGGTGAAGATTTTATCGTGACATTCCATAGAGAACGTTATGAAGAAATCGATACAATCAAAAGAAAGTTATTTAATGAAACGATCGAAATAAATGAACCTAAAGATATACTATTACATATTCTAGATGATATAGTAGATAACTATTTTCCGTTTATTTATGATATTGAAGACAAAGTATTTAATTTCGAAGATCGTCATAATTTAGATATTACAACAAAGACGTTAATCGATGATACATTTGATTTAAGAGAAGAATTGCTGATTATTAAAAGAACTGTTCAACCGATGAAGGATTTAGTATATAGAATGCGTGAGGGTAAAGTGTTGCATCTTAATGAACAACAATTTCTGTTTATTACGCATATTAATGACCACCTTATGAAACAAATGGAAATGGTAGATTCGTCACGAGAAATGACGAGTGATATACGAGATAATTATATTTCTTTGAACTCATTCAAGATGAACAATATAATGAAAATATTAACCATTTATTCTGTTGTGTTTATGCCTTTAACTTTAATTGCAGGTATTTACGGGATGAACTTTACGAATATGCCAGAACTCGAATGGCATGATGGGTATTATATTGTTCTTGTTATTATGGCCGTTATAGCAATTATTATGTTAATCGTCTTCAAGAAGAAGAGATGGTTCTAATGAACGTATGCGTTATGATTTAGAGTATGATTTGTGAAAATAAATAAAATGGGAAAGAGTGTGATATAAGTGAAACTTCTAGGTGCGATTGAAGCGGGTGGAACGAAATTTGTATGTGCAGTTGGTGATGAAGATTTAAATGTAATTGAACGCATCTCTATACCAACAACTGAGCCGTCAGAAACATTACCTAAAGTTATAGAATTTTTTAAACAATATCAAATTAGTAGTATAGGTATAGGATCATTTGGACCGATAGATATCAATAAAGATTCTGATACATATGGATATATCACTTCGACACCAAAAATTGCGTGGCAAAATTTTGATTTTATAGGAGCAGTTCAAGAACATTTCGACGTACCTGTAGCATTTACAACAGATGTAAATGCCTCTTTATACGGTGAGTATAAAAAAGGAATCGCAAAAAATATTGACTCAGCGGTTTACTATACAGTAGGTACTGGTATCGGTGGCGGTGCGATCGTTAAAGGGAAAATTGTACAAGGATTAAGTCATCCTGAAATGGGACATATGTCTATTAAAATTCATAAAGATGATCAAGACTTTGAAGGTAATTGTCCGTACCACGGTAATTGCTTAGAAGGTTTAGCTTCAGGTCCAGCAATCGAAAAAAGAGCAGGTATTTCTGCAAAAGAAATTCATGAAAATGCTCAAGACTGGGATATCGTTGCTTATTATATTGCACAAGCAGCACTTAATACAGCACTTATGTTGTCTCCTGAAAAAATCATTTTTGGCGGTGGTGTGATGCATCAAACACATTTATTAAAAAAAGTGCATGAGCAATTTGAACGATTAAATAACAACTATATTGCAGTTCCACCAGTAGAAGAATATATTGTTACACCAAGTTTAAATGATGACCAAGGTATAATCGGTTGTCTAGCATTAGCGTTGAACGAATATCAATCATAAGTAGGTGTTAAGTATGGATGTATTAGTAGAATTAGCAAAAAATCAAATATTGGAAACAGAAAGACTTATTTTAAGACCTATTAATTTAAATGATGTTGAATCATTATTCGAATATGCATCTGATGTTGAAAATACAACACATGTGTTTCCAACACACTTATCTAAAGAAGAAACTAAAAGTACAATTGCAGGATATTATATGAGAGCGCCATTAGGAAAGTATGGAATCGAATTAAAATCCGAAGATAAATTAATAGGTACAATTGATTTAAGAGTTGAGCAAGAACATAAACGCGGAGAACTCGGTTATGCCCTTAACTTAAAATATACAGGTAATGGCTATATGACAGAAGCGGGATTAGCATTGCTATCACTTTCATTTGAAACATTAGGGCTTAATCAAGTAAAAGCAATGCACAGTACAATTAATCCGAAATCAGGCGAAGTGATGAAAAGACTTGGTATGAAGAAAATAGGGGTCATGCCTAAAAACAGAATCCATAAAGAAAAAGTAGTAGACGATGTCATTTATGCCATAACCGACACAGAATATGCAGAAATGGTAAAAAGTGAGAAGTAGTAGTGTGTAATGGTGTGGGTGGTGTAAGTTTGAGTATTGGGTCTTGGCTTAAGTGATGAATAAAGCCAAGAGATCGAGTAAGTCTTGGCTTAAGTACTGAATAAAGCCAAGAGATCGACCAAGTCATGGCTTAAGTGATGAGTAAAGCCAAGAAATCGTGTAAGTCATGGCTTAAGTGTTGAATAAAGCCAAGAGATCGACCAAGTCATGGCTTAAGTGATGAATAAAGCCAAGAGATCGCCCAAGTCATGGCTTAAGTACAGAGTAAAGCCAAGAGATCGTCCAAGTCATGGCTTAAGTACTGAATAAAGCCAAGAGATCGTCCAAGTCATGGCTTAAGTACAGAATAAAGCCAAGAGATCGCCCAAGTCATGGCTTAAGTACCGAGTAAAGCCAAGAGATCGCCCAAGTCATGGCTTAAGTCCCGAATAAAGCCAAGAGATCGTCTAAGTCATGGCTTAAGTACCGAATAAAGCCAAGACTTTCCCACCATCCACCCCCCAAACAAAAAACAAACTGAACTTACATAAGTTCAGTTTGCTCATATTGCTCCTAATCGGAAAGCAGCTTATGGTTAAGCTGCTTTTTTCATTTTTGTTAAAACTTTGAGTCCATATGCAAAGATACCGTATCCTACTAATGAACTTGGTAACCAAGTTTTAG
Organism: Mammaliicoccus sp. I-M35; assembly: GCF_022386455.1. Taxonomy (NCBI): domain Bacteria; kingdom Bacillati; phylum Bacillota; class Bacilli; order Caryophanales; family Staphylococcaceae; genus Mammaliicoccus; species Mammaliicoccus sp. I-M35. Next base: position 59,387 of record NZ_JAJNIL010000002.1, read on the forward strand.
TTAATGTGCTATCATTTTTTCTACTGAATAATGCATATGGCACGAACGTTGAAATTAAGTAAAGTACTAGAACCTTTTGATAACGTTTGTTCATCTTAAACACCTCACTTTGTTACTTTCATTATAATACTTTTTTATGCATGAATGAGGTGAGTTTTTTACAAATTTAGAACATTCTTTATTCGAATTTCGCAAATGCTGATGCTGGTATGCGTGAGGCTCTATCATTATTCATTTCACCTTTACCAATTGAGATAAGCATTGCTGGTACTAAGTTATCTTCAATATTAAATGCATCAATTACTGCTTGTTTGTCAAAGCCTATCATTGGGCAAGTTGCGAGACCTGCGTCTTCACTGACTAACATTAAACTCATCGCAAATAATGAAGCGCCACGTATTGCTTCGTCTCTTCTGTTTGTATCACTTTCAAAGAATTGGTGGACACTTTGTATTAATCCTGATTTTTTATCAGCTGGTATATGTTTATGGTCTATCCAATCATCTGCGATATCACCAATTGTTTCATGTGCATTTAAGTCACCTAAAATGATAAATGTCGCGCTAGATTCTTTTATTTTAATTTGTTTATTAGCTGCGTTATATAATTTTTCTTTTGCTTCATCTGTATCAACAACAATTACTTTCCATTGTTGTAAGTTCCAAGCTGAAGGTGATAATGCAGCTTGATCTAATAAATTATAAATTGTTTCTCTATCTAAATCGTATGGCTCATAAGATTTAACAGAGCGTCTTTTTTCTAATGCTTTTGCTAATTCCATGTTTTTCCCACTCCTTATATGTCGATATTTTTATGTTCATATAAAATAGTTTTAAAAACAACTTTTCTGCTTATTTGCAAAAATCAGTCATTTTAATACTGGTTACAAACAGTTATTTGTTACAATATAAGTAATAAGGGAATAAAGTTGTATGATTATAGTTGCGTAATAAAAGGAGAGGTGCACATGATAGATATTCATAATCATTTATTATATGGATTAGATGATGGTCCATTAGATGAGGAAAGTATGCTTGAACTTGCAAGAGAAGCTGAGAAAATTGGTATAACAGATATAGTTGCAACACCTCATTATATAAAACATCGGTTTAGAAATAATGCCGATATCGTTAAAAGTAGAACTGAAGAAGTACAATCTCTATTAAATGATCATCATATTGATATTAAAGTTTATCCTAGCCAAGAAATTCATATGTTTGGTGAGGAACTTGAAGGATTAGAATCCGGTGAATTGTTACCTATTACTGAAGGTTCAAGATATGTGTTAATTGAGTTTCCATTTTTCTCGATACCAGAATTTGCTGAACAAACATTTGAAAAGTTATTTAATGCTGGATACCGTCCAATATTAGCTCATCCAGAACGTATCATTCCGATTCAAGATGATCCACAAATTTTATTTAATTTAATTGATAGAGGCGCATTATGTCAAGTTACAGCAGGCTCTTTAGTGAATAAATATGGCGAAGATGCTAAAAGAGTAGCTGATTATTTATTAGAACAAGATGCTATTCATATTCTTGGAAGTGATGCTCATAATACATCCAATAGAAACTTTCATATTAAAGAAGCATATGAATTTTTAGAACGTACGAAAGGTATTGAGACTGTCACACGATTGAAAGAGAACGCACGAAAAATATTAAAAAATGAAGAAATTTGAAGTATTTAAAAAGCGAGAAACGCATGAGGTACCCGTTGATATCTCATACATTTCTCGCTTTTTTATTATTATTAAGTTGTTTGTAAAGGTTCAGCTGTTTCATGCTTGTTAACGACAAACATTAAAATACTTGCTACAAGCACCATGATAAATGCGAAATAAGGCGTGCTAGATAGTGTTAAGTGGTTTAATATAAATCCACCGATAACAGAACCAAGTGTAATACCTATGTTAAATGCAGAGATGTTTAAACTTGAAGCGAAATTGACAGTTTCTTTACTATTACGTCCAGCAAAAAGTACGACAATAAGTTGTAACCCGGGAACATTCATAAATGCGAATAGTCCCATTAATAATATACTGATAAGGCCAACTACATGAAAATGTATCGTAAATCCAACAAGTAATAACGTTAATGCTTGTAAAAGAAAAATAATCGTTAATGATTTCGTTGGCGCATGGTTCGTTAATTTTCCACCTAATGTATTACCAATCGCAACCATCACACCATACAATATTAAAATAATGACAATACTATTTGAGTCATAACCTAATATATTCGTTAAAATTTCAGTCATATAAGTGTAAACAACAAATGTACCACCATAGCCAAGCGCTGTAATTAAATAAATAGACATAAGCGGTTTGTTTTTAAAGATAGCAAGTTGTTTAATAATAGGTGCTTGCTCATATTCTGTTAAATTTTTTGGAACGAATGATATATTTGCGATTAAACTAATGAGTCCTATCAAAGCAATCGTATAGAATGACATTTCGTAACCGAAGTTTTGACCGACCCAAGTACCAAATGGGACACCTGTAATCGTTGCAACTGTTAAACCTGTAAACATCATGGCGATGGCACTTGAGCGTTTATGCGCAGGGACTAAGTCAGCTGCAATGGTTGTTGCAATAGACATGAATACACCATGTGAGAAAGCACTAAGCACTCTCATAGCGAGTAATAAACTAAATGATGTTGCAAGTCCTGCAAATACATTAGCAATAATAAACACAACCATAATGAGTATTAAAACATTCTTTCTTTTCATATTGTTTGTTAAAGGCGTTAAGATAGGTGCGCCAACTGTAACACCAATAGCATATAAAGATACAGTAAGTCCTGCTAATGGGATTGTCACATCAAAGGCATCTTTAATTAATGGGAGTAATCCTACGCTAATAAATTCAGTAGAACCAATAGCAAAAGCTGAGATAGCAAGTGATATAAGTGCGAGTTGATTCGAAAATTTGTTTTTCAATTTTTATATTCCTTCCTTTGTTATAAGATATGTGATATTTTAAAACGTAATAAGACAAATAGGAAGTACGCACTTTAAAGTCATATAGGTACTAAAAAGTGCCTTAGGGAGGAATCATGATGGAAGTTACGGAATATAATATTGGTGTAGAAGCAACAATAGATGTCATTGGCGGTAAATGGAAGCCAGTGATACTGTGTCATTTAAAGCATGGAACAATGCGAACATCTGAACTTAAAAAAGCTATTCCGCATATTACACAAAAAATGTTAACGCAACAATTAAGAGAATTAGAAAAAGATGGCATTATTAATCGAATTGTATATCAACAAGTACCACCAAAAGTTGAATACGAGATATCAGAATATGGTAGTACACTAAATGAATTACTAGAGCACTTATGTAAATGGGGAGAATTCCATATTAAAAAACGTAAAGAAGATGGGGAGCAAATAGAGCTTGATTCCGTAGAATTTATAGATGGAATTTAAATAGGAAGTGTAAATAAGCAGGGACAAATTTTTGTCCCTGCTTGTTTTGTATTTTATTCAAACATACCTTTTCTAATCATTTGATAATCTGAAAGCATATGTTGTCCTTTTGCAAATACATCTTTTATTTGTTTCTTTTTCGGATTAATTATTAATATATCTGCATCATAGTGTTCTTCGATATGACCTTTATGATGTAGTGTTAATACGTTTGCGACATTAGAAGTAAATAAAGCAATTACTTCTTCCCAGTTCGAGTCTTGTACCAATAAATTAAATAATTGGTCTGTTAGCGTGCTGCATTTTGCAACATCATAACCTACAAGTTGATTGTGTTTATCGAATTTAGGTAAACTGCCATGTCCATCTGAAGAAACCGTCAACTTCGAGATGTCTCCTCCATGTGCTCGGTAATAATTGACGTATTCTACAGTATTTGAACTTGCTGTTAAGTCAACATACACACCTTTATGACTTAATGAAATACCTTCTTCTAACAAATCTATCCCTTTATCAAAATGTGTCACATATAGTTTGTTCGGTTTAACATCAAAATGATCGATTAGGTCATGAATTTGTTTCAGTTTATGTTTGCCTGTACCTATATGAAAATGTGTTACACCAGCTTTTCCACTTAGCATTCCGCCTACTGTTGTGTCAGCCACAATTCTTGCAAGTTCTTCAATTGTTGGAATAGATGATCTGAAATCATTTATAGCAATCTCACCAGTGCCAATCACTTTATCAATTAAAAACAAATCTTCTTTGATGGAGTTTGTAATTGTAGTAACGGGCAAGTGATAATTACCTGTGTACATATATGTAGAGACACCTTCAGCTTCTAATGCTTGAGCCTTTGCATATAAACTCGTTAGTGTTCTAGAAATACCATCTGTACCTATTAAGCCAACTACGCTTGTAATACCATTTGATATTAAATTTGTTAATTGAACTTCTGGCGTTCGCGTCACATAACTCGCTTCTCCGCCACCTCCAAGCAAATGAATATGTGGGTCTATAATCCCAGGCATAACCGTATATCCTGTAGCATCGATGATCTTTAAGTTTGGATCCAGTTGCTTTATTAATTCAATATCTATATCTCCGATTTTAATAATAGATCGCCCTTGAATAAGTATCGATTGCTGACCCTTATAGTTCGGTGAATATACATCACCATTTTTAATAATTGTAAACATCAGCATCCTCCTTTAAAGCTTTCATTATATATATTTTAGTGTAAGTATGTCGTTAAATCAAAATGTAGCAAATCAAATTAATATATGTGGATATTCTATATGTAATATAAATGTAATATAAAATTACACTTTTTATAATGACTTTATACTTCATGTTATATATAATTAAATTGTACTTATTCTAAAAATATATAGGGGTGGATTAAATGTATCGATCGAAAAAAATTTTATCAGTAGGTTTTACTTCAGTTATGGCTTTGACTTTAGGATTATCAAATGTGGCTAGTGCGAAAGAAAGTAGTCCTTTAGATCAAAAGGAATTAAAATCAATTCCTAAACAAGAAATAAACACAAAAGCTGAAGCGCAAGAGATTTTGAGTCAGTTACCAAGCAATCCAAATATTAAGAAAAGTTACAAACAATTTGAAGTAGCAAATGAATTTAAAGATAACTTAGGATATACGCATTATACTTTAAAACCTAAAGTAGATAACTACGTTGTCGAAGATAAAGAAGTCAAGATACATACCAATGATAATCAAGAATTAGAGCTCGTCAATGGGGATGTCAATACAGAAAAAGTTACATATACAAATAAACAAAGTTTATCTAAAGATGAAGCGGTTAATAAAGCTTTTGAAAGTATCGGCGTAAGTCAAAATGAAGTGAAAAATATTAAAGGACAAAAAGTCGTTAACAAAGATGAACTAGTGATCAATGCTGAAAAGAAAAAATTAGTCTATAATGTTGAAATTATTTATTTAGATCCTAAACCAGCACGTTGGGAAATTAAAATTGATGCTGAGACTGGTGAAGTTGTAAGTAAGAAAAATAAAATTGAACATATTGCCGGAAGTGGTGTAGGTGTTAATGGGGATACTAAAAAGCCACTCAATTTAACAAAAATAAGCAATGGTTATGGTTTACAAGATGAAACACATTCTGGAACAATCCATACTTATGATGCAAAGAATGGTACGTCTAGCTTTTCACTTATGACAGATACGGATACAAACTTTAATAGTAAAAATCAAGCTGCAGGAGTGGATGCCCATTTTAATGCTGCTAAAACATATGATTACTATTTAAACACACACAATAGAGATAGTTATGATGGAAACGGTGCAGAAATTAATTCTATTGTTCATTTTGATAGAAATTATAATAATGCCTTTTGGAATGGCCAATACATGGTGTATGGAGATGGAGATGGTAGAACATTTACATCATTATCAGCTGCAGATGATGTTGTTGCACATGAATTAACACATGCTGTTACAGAACATAGTGCAAATCTTGTATATGAGAATCAACCAGGTGCTTTAAATGAATCAATGTCAGATGTGTTTGGTTACTTCGTTGACCCTGAAGACTGGTTAATGGGAGAAGATGCATACACACCAGGTAAACCAGGTGATGGATTAAGAAGTCTTTCTAATCCAGAACAATATAATCAACCTGCACATATGAATAATTATCAGAACTTGCCAAATACTGAACAAGGTGACTATGGTGGCGTGCATATTAATAGTGGTATACCGAATAAAGCAGCTTATTTAACAATTACTAAAATTGGAAAAGAAAAATCAGAAGACATCTATTATAGAGCTTTAACACAATACTTAAGTTCAAACTCTTCATTCTTAGATGCTAAATTTGCGTTAAAACAAGCAGCATCTGATTTATATGGTGCAAACTCAACAGAAGTACAACAAGTGGTCAATGCTTGGAATTCAGTAGGCGTAACTGGATAAAATAATTGTATTTTCACACATTGAGACTTAAAATAAAGAGGAGGACATTAACATGCAGAATCCGAAACATATGATACATCGTAAAATGCTTATGAATCAAGGTCGTGTATATTTGACGGGACAAATATGCACAGCAACACCGATACCAGATGATATGCATAGCGTGGGTTATTCAAACATGTTAATTCGATAACTGAATACGGGGAGCGTTATATATGAAATTAGGAGAACGTGTCAAACAAAGGAGAATAGATTTAAAGCTATCTCAACAGAATTTAGCGCAAGGTATTGCGACTCAAAGTCAAATTTCAAAAATAGAAAAGAATGAATTACAACCGGGATCTCAACTACTATTTAACATTTCAAGAAGATTAAATTGTAGTATGGACTATTTATACATTGGCGATGAGTTAGATACACAATTAGAACAGAAGTTAAAAGTAATAGAAAGATTGTTAGAAGAGCGTGATTATGATGCTCTAATACCTATTATAGATGGCAATTATTTATCTAATAGTTCAACAGATGAAATTGCTGCTTCGAAGTGGGTAAGATCGATTATTACTTTTTATAAGCATGATGATGTTGAACAATCTCTACAACTAATAGAAGAAGCTTATCGTTTAATGGATCATAATATGTATGAGAAATTACAAGTTTCTATCTGTAATACGCGCGCAATTTACTACTATAGACAGAATGAAAATGAAAAAGCAAAGTCATCACTAGAACAAGGTTTAGAAATTGCTAAACGCTATAATGTAGACGATAATTATCAAATCAAATTGTTATATACATTATCTAATATCTACTCGAATGAAAAAGCTTATGACAGATGTTTAGCTTATGCACAATCTGCATTAGATATTACGATTAAATCGAATAGATATATGTTATATAGCGAATTAGTTTATAATATTGTGCAATCACGATTAGAGATGGGTATTCTAAATGATACAGATAAGAAACAATTAGACATTGCACTTTTCTTAAGTGAACAATCTAAAAAACATAACATCACAATATTAATTAGAGATTTAATGAAAACTTTATAAACAAAAATACTTTCATAACCAATTCTTTTAAACGAATGGGATATGAAAGTATTTTTTATTTTTGAATGACTTGAAGTATGGTCTCTGTCGTTAATTCAGATTCAAGTTTAGAAGCTAATTGTTGAATGTCTTTAAAGTCATGTCTGTCTTTATAAGGATATGTATAATTGATCGTCTTTAATATATGTAAGACAATCGCTTCTTCTAATATGACATGTTTATTGTTCAAAATAGTCGTCGTAACCTTTTCGGGGTAGTATTCTTTAATGATTTCATATATGTATAACTTCGCAAAATAATACGCTATCACATCGTATAATAAATCATATTTATGACATAGAGATTCTATAAATAAATATAAATGTGCGTTATCTTCTAATTGAATTGAAGCATCTTCTTTATATGTCCCAACAAGAAAATAAATATCTGGCCTTAAATATGTTTGATATTGCTTTAGAAATTTCAGCCTTACTTCAAAGATAATATGAACCAATGTTGAATTTATTTTTAAAATTAAGGGAAGGTCTTGTTCTAATTTTAGAAGCGTTGGATGGATATTTTGACATTGTACATGTTCATCATAACCTGCATGCTGAAACTCTGTATGATACTTTGTAAAATATGAAAGCCTCGACTGTTCATTTAAATGAAAGTTATTAAAAAAATCATTAATTGTATTACTAATAATCATAATTGAACCCCTTAACATTTGCTTTAATCTTATGATAGTTATATTACCTGATTTTGATGATTTAATCATCAAATGGTAAAATTAAAAATTAATATTTGACGAGAAACAATATGTACTGTACCCTTTTAAAGTATTCAAGATATATAAGAGGAGAAAATAATGAATCAAATTAATCATAAAGGATCATTTATAGCTTTATTACCGTTAATCGTATTTGTAACGCTGTTTATAGGTACTGGATTAATCATGAAAGATTTTAATTACTTACCTTTAAATGTAGCGATTCTGATTGCAGCAGTCTTTGCATGTGCCATGTATCCAAAGACGCCTTTAGCTAAAAAATTAGATATATTTACAAAAGGCGCAGCTCATCCTAACATTTTATTAATGGTATTTGTCTTTTTAATGGCAGGTGCATTTAGTCAAACAGCTAAAAGTATGGGGGCTGTAAGTTCAACTGTTAATTTAGGATTATCTTTAATTCCCGGACAGTTTTTATTAGCAGGTTTATTCATAGTTGGTGCATTTATTTCAGTAGCTATGGGTACATCAATGGGAACAGTAGCAGCATTAGCACCAGTAGGCGTAGGTATCTCAGAAGCAACAGATATCTCACTTGCTTTAACAACAGCAACTGTCGTAGGCGGTGCAATGTTCGGCGATAATTTATCAATGATTTCAGATACAACCATCGCAGCAGTTAGAACACAACAAACGAAAATGAGCGATAAATTTAAGATGAATTTCTTAATTGTATTACCAGGTGCTATCTTAACAGTGCTTATTCTATGGTTTGTTACAAAAGATGCAGGTATGACAGATGCTAGCCAAGGTGGCTATAGTATCATTAAAGTCATTCCATACTTATTTGTATTAATTAGTGCATTGTGTGGAATGAACGTTTTGATGGTATTAGTACTTGGTGTCATCGTAGCAAGTTTAATAGGATTATTAGACGGCTCATTTACACTATCAGAAAACTTAAAAGCAATCTCAGACGGACTTATCGGCATGCAAGATATTTCTATGATCGCATTATTAATCGGTGGTATGATTGGTCTCATAGAATACCATGGCGGAATCAAATGGTTGCTCAATACCGTAACGAAACGCTTGAAATCTAAACGAGGTGCAGAATTTGGAATTGCCAGTTTAGTAAGCGTGACAAATTTAGCAACAGCTAACAACACAATTTCAATCATTACAGCAGGACCACTCGCAAAAGAAATAGCAGATGATTATCAAATTGATCGCAGAAAATCAGCAAGTATATTAGATATATTTGCAAGTACAGTACAAGGAATTATTCCATATGGCGCACAAGTATTAGCAGCAACAAGCGTCGCAGGAATATCAACAGTATCACTATTACCTTATTCATTTTATCCATATTTATTAGGCATATGCGGTATCGTGTCTATTATAATAGGCTATCCACGTAAGAAGAAAGAAGCGGAGTAATAGCCATTAAACCCTATCCATCAACGCGATGGATAGGGTTTTTATATATTTGCTTGAAAATAGAAAATGGATTATATAATATAAAAATAATATATAAAGAGAGATGTGAAAACTATGTAAGTTAGGTGAGCAATTCATGTGGAATAGTATAAAAAAGTACAAAGTCTGGATATTATTTGCGTTTTATCTAAACCTGTTTAGGTTGACGTTAGTTGTATTAATACTCTCATTATATCTATATTTAAACTTCTCAAAGTATTCCGTTTATTATGCTAAACATATACCTCATGACAAAGGAAGAGACCCAGAAGTTGAAATGTTAATCAAAAATATAGCTAGAGCAGAAACTCCAAAGATAGAGGGTGTAACTTATTCTCCGACGTGTATATATGGAATCGGTAATTGTTTAAAATATTCAGTAGATGGAATTAATAGTGAAGATACAAAAAATCCTGATCATCATCGTTCTGTAATTATGGGAGATTCCAAAAATGAAATTGAATATATAGAAAATTATGATATATATTTATTTAATGATAAATATAAATTAATTTCATTTATTGAAAAAAGAGGACTAGAAAAGCCTGTTTCAAATATTAATGAAATTGAAGTAAAAAAACAAATACGTTCAATTGTTCAACCTGTAATAAATGTTCAACCTAAGCCAAAGGTTAATTTACAATGGGTATTTAATTGGTGGTATAAAGACTATTTTAGGAATGAATATTAATGTTGGAAGTGAATATTTATGATAATATTTAAATTTATTAGACGTGCGATTTATAAAACGTTTGAGGTAACGGTTTTGTATCTTATACCTCTAATTGTAATATTACTAATTTCTAGACACCTTTTAATTAGCCATATGGAACACTATTCTGTATATTATTCTAAACATATTGATCATAGCCCTAATATAGATCCAGAAGTTATTATGGTTATGAAAAATTTAAATTCTATTGAAAAACCCAAAGATGATTCATTTGTATACCAATATAAAGATTCCTATTTAAATGATTACAGATATTATACTGTAAAAAAATTAAATAAAAAGAATCATTATGGAGAATTAGAGTCTTATATTGAATTTAATACTAAAAATGATAAATTTGAATATATAGACTTTGTAGATCATGCTAGAACTCAATATAGTTTTAATAATTCTTATAAAATAGAATATGTGTTGGAGAAGGATTTTAGTGATGTTAGTTTAAGAAAAGTGAATGAGAAGCGGGTTAAACAGGAGATGAGGGATATTCTTCAGCCTATTATAGATGTTCAACCTAAGCCAAAGGTTAATTTACAATGGGTATTTAATTGGATGTATGGTGATTATTTTAAATAATGTGGTTTGAGATGATATAAATATTATAAACAAAAACAAGCATATCACGTTATGACTGAATGGTTCAGTTAAGTGATATGCTTGTTTTTTATAGCTATATATTTTTATGCTTTTTCTTGTTTGAGTTCGTATCCATATGCGGTTTCGCCATGGAAGACGGTATCTAAGCCTTCTAGTTCCGCCTTTTCGTCTGTTCTTAATGTTGTAAAGATACTGATGATTTTAGCGATGATGTATGTCATGATGCCACTAAATGCGATTGTTACGACGACGGCAACGATTTGTACGACAACTGGCATGATGCCACCACCAAAGAATACACCGTCTGCTATTGTTGAGTTGACGCTAGAATTTTGGAAAAGACCTGTTCCTATTGCACCAACGACGCCTCCAAATCCGTGTAAACCGAATGCATCTAATGCATCGTCATAGTTAAGTAATACTTTAAGGTGCGTGATAACATAGTAACAAACGAATCCACCTAATATTCCTAGAATCATCGCACTTCCGTAACCGACAAAACCTGCTGCTGGTGTAATCGTTACAAGTCCTGCTAACATTCCTGATAATGTTCCGATTAACGTAACTTTTTTCTTTTGAATATATTCAAAGATAGACCAACCGGCAATACCTGCACATGATGCTAATATTGTATTAACAAATGCGAGCATGGCAACTGAATCGAAAGTGAGTGCTGATCCTGTATTAAAGCCAAACCAACCGAACCATACGAGAATACCACCGATTAAAGTAATGACTAAATTATGTGGTGGTTTTTTATTGCTAGGTTTTCTAGAACCGAGTAGTAGGGCAAGTACGAGTCCAGAAACACCAGATGAAATATGGACTACTGTACCACCAGCAAAATCTATTGCACCAAGTTTGTGAATCCAGCCGCCACCCCAAACCCAATGTGCTACTGGGCTATAAACTAGAATGACCCATAAACTCATAAAGATTAAAAATGGTCCGAATTTCATTCTTTCAGCTACTGAACCAGTAAGAATTGAAACGGCAATGGTACAAAATGTTAATTGGAAAAGCATAAATAATGCGAATGGAATGGTTTCACTAAAATTACCATTAGGTGTGAATCCAACACCGTTTAATAATGCGTGTGAGAAATCACCTATCCATAAATTGTTACCGCCAAAACTAATAGAAAATCCTATTAATACCCATGTGAATGTTACAACAACAATTGCTGAAATACTGTGCATGGAAGTATTTAAAACATTTTTAGATTGAACTAATCCTCCGTAAAATAATGCTAATCCAGGTGTCATTAACCAAACTAACAACGTACAACCGAATAATAAAAGTGTATCTGTCTGACTCATCTTCCCTCAACTCCTTATTTTTTTAAAAGTATAAAATATAAAATAAGAAAAAAGAAATATGAGTCAGGTAAATTTACACTTGGTGTGATAATACTTAACATCTGTTAAATAAATGGATTATTGAACACCTAAATAATCGAACGTAACAGCAGCGACTGATTTAGCTGCAATAAGTAAAGAACCTTCATCAATATCAAATTTAGGATGATGATGAGGGAATGTTTCTTTATCTTTAGGACTTGCGCCTACATAGAAGAAGGTACAAGGTAATTCTTTTGCATAGTAAGCGAAATCTTCTGATGGTGGTTGTGGTTCACAACGTTCAACACTTTTAACTTCAGGAATATTAGCCGCTTCAATTGCTTTCGCAACTTGTTTCGTTAATTCAGGATCATTATATAGAACCGGATAATCTCTCGTGTATTCGAGTTCACATTGAACACCATACATAGATTCTAAACCTTTAGAAAGTCGTTTAACTTCTGATTCAATTAGTTGTAGAGTTTCTTCGTTCATACCTCGAACGTCACCTTCAAGCGTAACTTCATTTTTTATGATATTAAACTGTCCTTTACCATCAAATGAACCGATAGAAATAACGCCCATATCAAATGGATTCAATCTTCTTGAAACGATTGTTTGTACAGACATAACAAAGCTACTTGCTGCAACAATTGGGTCATTTGCTAAATGTGGTGAAGAACCATGACCACCACGCCCTGTTATTTTTAATTTAAAGATATTTCGACCTGATTGAACATTGCCTTCTCTATAATAAACGTGATCACTTTCAAGTGCGCTCATAACATGGACGCCGATAACATTATCAACGCCATCAAGAATGCCATCTTTAATTAAGTATTGTGAACCACCAGGTGGCTTTTCTTCTGCAGGTTGGTGAATGATGACAATCTTACCTTTAAGTTGATCTTTCACTTCAATTAAAGTTTCAGCAAGCACCATCATATATGCAGTATGCGCGTCATGACCACAAGCATGCATGACACCTTCATTTTTAGAACTGAAAGGTAGGCCAGTATCTTCTTTTATAGGTAAAGCATCGAAATCAGCGCGTAACGCTAACGTCTTACCTGGTTTACCAGAATCAATGGTTACTTTAATACCGTAAATGCCTTCTCCTCCGATATGCGTTTGTAATGTGACATCCTTATCTTTATAAAAGTCAGCAATATACTGGGCTGTCTCTTTTTCTTCAAAAGATAACTCAGGATACTCATGTAAGTATCTTCTGATTTCAATCATTTTGTTTTCTTTCTTAGATAATCTTTCATAGAAATCATTTAACATATCATGTTCCTCCTTATATTTGTTTAATTTTATTATAATAGAAATTTTTGAAAAATTGTTGTTAGAAGCGTAAATGGGTGTTGACATAACATGACAATGGGCGTAGAATGATTGAGTATTAGTTAGCAAAGCTAACTATATTTTTATGAGAAAAGGTGAAAACAATGAAGAACTTTTTATATTCCTACACAAATTTGTATCGACCATATATTCATCATATTAATGAAATATTGGCACCTTTTGATTTATATACTGCGCAATACAAAGTGTTACATGATATCGCATATAATCAACCAACCACACTTGTTCAAGTTTCTAAGCGTTCTTTTATTGAGAAACCTACAGCTCGTAAAATTATAAAAAAATTAATCGAACGGGAATTGATTCAAGCAGTTAATAGTAAAGAAGATAAAAGAGAAAAATTCCTTACATTAACTGAGCAAGGTCAAAATCAATTCGATGAAATTCATCATAGAATTGGTGTATTTCAAGAAAAATGTCTGCAAGCAGTTGGTGTCGATGAAGCAGAACTTAATAAGGCACAAGAGATTTTAGAGAATTTGAGAAGTTATTTAATAGAGGAGGAAACAGAGTAATGGACGACCAAATTAAGAAACCGATTTGGACAAAAGATTTTATATTTAATTTTGTTATTAGCTTTTTTATATTTTTATCAATGTACTTACTATTAGTAACAGTAGGTGGTTATAGTAAAGAAACATTTGGTGTTTCAGACAGTATGGCTGGTCTAGCATCAGGATTATTCATAGTTGGATCATTAGTTGGTAGATTTTTAACAGGTAAATATATCAATATAGTAGGTAGTAAGAAAGTGTTAGTCATCGGTGGGATTCTACTAGTTATCACAAACGGTTTATATCTCGTGACTGCATCATCATTCGCATTGTTATTAATCGTACGTATTCTAAATGGTATTGCAAGTGGGGTAGCAAGTACAGCTACAGGAACAATTGCAGCATTTATCACACCAGCGCAACGTCGTAGTGAAGGTATCAGTATGTATAGTTTAAGTATGGTACTCGGTACAGCAATCGGACCATTTATAGGCTTATTACTATATCAACACATTCCAATGTCTGGACTATTTACAATTTGTACGATACTTATTGTTGTAGCATTTGTTATGTCACTATTCATGAAAGTTGAAACACCTGTTATGGCGAGTGTCAAAACAGAAGAGAAAAAAGGATTTAAAATTACTGATTTCTTCTCAGTACATGCCTTACCAATTGCAATCGTAGTTGTGATTGTTAGTATTGCATACTCATCAGTATTGTCATTTATTCAATTCTTCGCACAAGAAAATCATTTAGTAGATGCAGCAAGTTTCTTCTTTGTTGTATATGCAGTAGCAGTCTTAATTACAAGACCATTTACAGGAAGAATTATGGACCAACGCGGTGAGAATATCGTTACAATACCAGCATTTATATGTTTAATTCTTGGTTTATTCCTAATTAGTATTGCAAGCAATGGTGCGGTCTTATTAATCGCAGGTGCATTTATAGGATTAGGATTTGGTAACTTACAATCTATATTCCAAGCATTAGTCGTTAAAGTATCACCAGTAGAAGCGATGGGATTAGCAACATCAACATATTTCATCGGCTTAGACTTCGGATTAGGATTCGGACCATATGTATTAGGTAACTTCACACATTCAATCGGATATTCAGGATTATATTTAGCTATGTCTATCGTAGCCTTATTAGGATTAGTCGCATTCTATTTCTTACACATGATTAAAGCTAAAAAAGTAAGTTAATTATAATTAGTTGATGATATGAAAGGACAGAATTCTGAGAAATGTCCGTAAGAGGTGCTGTTAGGGACAGAATTCTGAGAAATGTCCGTAAGAGAGGGTGTTAGGGACAGAATTCTGAGAAATGTCCGTAAGAGAGGGTGTTAGGGACAGAATTCCGAGAAATGTCTCTAAGAGGTGCTGTTAGGGACAGAATTCTTAGAAATGTCCGTAAGAAGTGTCGTTAGGGACAGAATTCCGAGAAATGTCCGTAAGAGGTGCTGTTAGGGACAGAATTCCGAGAAATGTCCGTAAGAGGTGCTGTTAAGGACATAATTCTGAGAAATGTCCGTAAGAGGCGTCGTTAGGGACAGAATTCTGAGAAATGTCCGTAAGAGGTGCTGTTAAGGACAGAATTCCGAGAAGTGTCCGTAAGAAGTGTCGTTAGGGACAGAATTCCGAGAAATGTCCCTGACTGAGTACATTCTAATTACCAGAATTCGAAATAATGGAAGTTAGCGAATTCTAATTACCACAATTCAGAATAATGGAAGTTAGCGGGTTCTAACTACCACAATTCAGAATAATGGAAGTTACAGCGTTCTAACTACCAGAATTCGAAATAATGGAAGTTAGTGATACTCAATTACTAAACTTCATAATAATGTAGTCTGAGACACTGAGATGTCTCAGACACTATATAAAAAAATAGCGTATAGGACAGTCATTGTCCTATACGCTATTTATATATTATCCTTCTAAATCAACTGAGTTGATATCAATGCCTAATGCGTCTGCTACACCTTTACCGTAGTCTGGATCTGCTTTGTAACAGTTACGGATGTGACGGTGTTTTACTTCGTCAGTAGTGCCTTGCATTTCGTTTGCTGTATTTTGGAAAATACGTTGTTGTTGTTCTGGTGATTGTAGACGGAATAATTTACCTGGTTGTTCATAGTAATTATCGTCATCTTCACGGAAGTCGTGTTCGTATAATTCACCTTCAAGTTCTAAACCTGGTTTTTTGTATTCTGGTTGTGATTGATGTGCTTCATAACTATTTGGATAGTAGTTAATGCCGCCACCTTGGTTACCATCTACTCTCATTTGTCCATCTCTTGAGAATGGGCAAACATTTGTTGCAGCTTTTGGTGAGTTTACTGGGATTTGCCAGTGGTTAACACCTAAGCGGTAACGTTGTGCATCTCCGTATGAGAATAAACGACCTTGTAACATTTTATCTGGAGAGAAGTCTATACCAGGGATGATGTTTGTTGGTGCAAATGCAGCTTGTTCAACATCTTGGAAATAGTTCTCTGGGTTACGGTTTAATTCGAATTCACCAACTGGAATTAATGGGTATTCGTCTTTGAACCAAACTTTAGTTAAGTCGAATGGGTTATCTTTATGATTTCTAGCTTGTTCTTCAGTCATAACTTGAATGTACATTTTCCATTTAGGGAAATTGCCTTCTTCAATCGCGTTGAATAAGTCTCTTTGACTTGATTCGCGGTCTTTAGCAATTACTTGTTCAGCTTCTTCTGCTGTGTAATTTTCGATACCTTGTTGTGTTCTGAAGTGGAATTTAACCCATACACGTTCACCTGCATCGTTGTACATTGAGTAAGTGTGTGAACCGAAACCGTGCATGTTACGGAATCCTTTTGGAATACCTCTGTCTGTCATTAAAATTGTAACTTGGTGTAAAGCTTCAGGTAATAATGTCCAGAAGTCCCAGTTTGATTGTGGGTTATGCATGTTTGTTTTAGGGTCACGTTTAACAACATGGTTTAAACTTGCAAATAATTTAGGATCGCGGAAGAAGAATACAGGTGTGTTGTTACCAACTAAGTCCCAGTTACCTTCTTCAGTATAGAATTTAAGTGCGAAACCACGGATGTCACGTTCAGCATCTGCAGCACCACGTTCACCAGCAACTGTAGAGAAACGTGCAAACATTTCAGTTTGTTTACCAATTTCAGAGAATATTTTAGCATTTGTATATTGTGTTATATCATGTGTAACAGTAAAAGTACCGAACGCACCAGAACCTTTAGCATGCATACGACGCTCTGGAATCACTTCTCTGTCGAAATGTGCCATTTGTTCTAAGAAATAAATATCTTGCATAGCAAGTGGTCCGCGTTTACCAGCAGTTAATGAATTTTCACGATCTGATACTGGCGCACCAAAAAGTCCTGTAAGTTTTGATTTATTACTCATATCATAATCCTCCTCAAGAATTCTTAATTATAATAATTCTAATTTCATATTAATTATAATTTAAAGTAAGCAAAGTGACAAGTAAAAGAATAAATAATACAGAAAGAATTACGGTGCTACTTTGTTATATATTTAGATATAATAACCTAAAAGTGTAAAAACTAAACATTATATAGGGCTTTTTGACTAAATTTTACGGTTTGTACACAAATTGTTAATAGAATATATTTTGTTTAAAATGAGAATTGGACAGATTAATTGATTATAAGAACTATAAATAATAAAAAAAGAACGCGTTTTTTCGCGTTCTTAATAGAAATAAATATTATTTAGGTAAATCCCTGTCTATAAATAGTGGCTCGACATCTACTCTTTTCAAAATGATTTCTTTAGCTTTTTGAGGTAGTAGTTTAATTTCTGGAATTTCTGAGACTCTTAATGATACATATTTAACTTTTTGATCGAATGGAATGGTCAGGTCTTCTATAGATTCATTAATTGTAGCATGGTAAATAAATAATATTTCGTGATAAGACGTACTTTCATATTCAAAGAAATTTTGAACTGTTGTTAAAAAGTAAATATCATCACATTCAATATTGAGTTCTTCTTTGATTTCACGTTTAATAGCTGAGTCTGAGCTTTCGAAATATTTAACTCTGCCACCAATTAATGCATAATAATCATGTTTTTTATCATAGTGAAAACAATAACCATGCTTATCTTTGATGATTGCGCCAACTCTAATGTTCAACATACCATCGCCTGATTTAAGAGAAAGATCCATCACAATGACCTCCTTAGTATTAAATTAAAATAATTTAAGAATGACAATGCCGACAAAGACTAATATCGCACCAATTAATCGTCTCGTTGTAATTTTAAATTTTGGTGTATTAAATAAACCGAAGTGATCAATTAAAAGTCCCATTAACATTTGTCCAAATATAACGACCATTAATGTCAGTGCTGCACCGAGTTCAGGCATAAGTAATATGTTCGTCGTAACAAATACAACACCTAATGCACCACCAATAAAGTAAATCGGTTTAATCGTACCTTGTTCAGGTTGATGGAAGCTAAATCGAATTCTACGAACAAGAATAAGTGAAAGAATGAATAAAGCGATTGTCCCAACAGCGAATGATATAAGTGCTGAAAAATAAAATGAATCTACTTCATATCTAAGTGCACTATTAATAGCTGTTTGAATAGGGGGAAGACAACCCGTCATAATACCGAGTATCATCCAATAGTTTGTATGATTAGATTGCGTTGTAATAACACGTGATGATTTCTTTTTATAATTCATTAATAATATACCCAGTAACATCAGAATTACGCCAGAAATTCTGCTGATATTGATTGTATGAATATCAGCATCAAATAATCCGAATTGGTCGATGATCAGTCCCATTATAATTTGACCAGAAACTGTCATCACGACTGTTAATGCAGCGCCAATTCTTGGAAGTAATAATAAATTACCTGTTAAAAAGACGACGCCTAATAGACCACCTGTAAACCAAACGTATGAAAAGTCTTGATTCATTATAAATGAAGGTGTTAATTTTTGTGGATTCATAATAGTATTCACAATGATTAACACAATCGTTCCAATTAAGAATGAATAAAATGATGCGAGTATAGGTGATTTTGTGTAACTACCAAGTTTCGTATTAATAGATGTTTGTAGTGGTACACATAACCCTGCTAAAATGCCTAGAATAATTAATAAAATCAATCTTCATAACCCCTTTTTTCTATATCTACAGCTTCTTGATAATAAATCTTTTGTTCATTTTCTGGCACCATGTTACCGCCTGTTGACCAAACGAGGTGCGTGGCATTTTCAGAATCGTAATTTAAGTCATGAACATATTTCAAACCTTGGAAACCTGAAGTAGCAGAAGGTTCTATAAAGATATTTTCATGATCTTTTAATGTTTTTAAATAAAGATAAAGTTGATGGTCATTTACTGTACAGGCACCAAACAATAGTGAAGTCATAATGTTTCCGACTAATTTCGATGGACGACTAACTGCTAAACCATCTGCAATTGTTTTTCCAGATAAACCTATATCTTGAACGGAAATTTGATCATGTAGCTGTGAAATCATGCCTAAAGTCATACAAGGTGCTTCAGTAGGTTCGATAAAGATAGGATGTACATGATCGCCATAAATGAGTTTTAATCCAAATGCGACACCACCAGGACCACCGCCAACGCCACATGGTAAATAGACGTATAACGGATGTGCTTTATCTACATGAATATTTAAGTCTTTCAATTGATGCTTAAGTCTTAGTGCGCTAACGGCATATCCTAAAAATAAATCTTTAGATGCTTCATCATCAACAAAGTGACAATAAGGATCATCTGCTGCAGCTTTACGACCTTCTTTTACAGCATAACCGTAATCTTGAACATGTTCTACGACTTCGACTCCTTTAGAACGGAGAAGGTCTTTTTTCCATGCCTTAGCATCTTGAGACATATGAACCGTTACTTTGAATCCTAATTTGGCACTCATAATACCGATGCTTAATCCTAAATTACCAGTAGAACCAACAGCAATTCTGTATTTAGAGAAAATAGATTGATATTGTTCAGTAGCAAGTAGACGGTAATCACTATTAATCGTAAAATCAGTTTCTTTCATTGCTGTTTCTTCAGCAAACTTTAGCACTTCATAAATGCCACCACGTGCTTTAATAGAACCAGAAATAGGTAAAGCATGGTCACCTTTAAGTAATAAGCGTCCCTTTAAATGACTGAATCGTGCATTTTTAAAATGATCTAATGAAAAAATTTGAGATTCAATTTTTCCATTGTTTTGTTTCGTTTCAGGAAAGACTTCTTCAATATAGGGTGCAAAACGAGCTAATCGTTGTTCAGCATCTAATACATCATCCATTGAAAATGGTAAATCAGTAGTCGCTAAATAGTCAGGATTTTTCCAAAATACTTCTTCTCCATTTTTAATATTAGAAATAATAGGATACTTATCTTCTAATGATTTTATGTCTATAGACATGAATAATCTCTCCTTTTTAAAATATGATGTAATACAATAGTACAACTGTTTGGATATTATAGATAGATTGTGAGAATAAAAAATATATGATTATTTGTAATCTTTAACAATAATAGAAGGTTTAGAAAGTATAGAAGTAATGAGTATTTCGAGATTGATATGTATGTAGTGGTCTGTTAATTACAAAAGTGGTCGGAAGTGTAACTAAGGGGTCTATAATAACAAAAGTCGGTGGAATTGTAACTAAGGAGGTCTATAGTAACAAAAGTCGGTCGAATTGTAACTACAGACGTCTATAATTACAAAAGTCGTGAGAACTGTAACTAAGAACCTCGCTATCATCACACACAACATACTCATAAAAAAGACTTCCGACGTATTATCGGAAGTCTGCATATTCTACATTTTAAGATGTATATAAATCTCTTGTAGGTGTTGGGATTCTGCTTGGGTCTGCATGTTTAATAATTGCACGTACATATAATGAAGCGACAATTAGAAATACGATTGAACCGCCAATTACAGATGTTTGATATGGTAATGATAATCCTTCGGGTGCATATAATACATATACACTAATTGCAGCAGTCATGAATAATGCTGGTATTCCGGCTACTAGATGTTTCTTGCCATATCTTAATAAGTAACTTACACTTACCCACAACATAACGGTTGCAACGATTTGATTTGAGAACCCTACATATCTCCATAAGAATGAATAATCAATTGTTGATAGTAAGAAAGCTGGTAACCCTACCGCAAAGCTTGCTGCGATCATTAATACTTTTGGCTTAATTTTTACTTTATCTCTCATGAAATCTTCTATAATCATTCTTGAACTTCTAAGTGCAGTATCACCTGTTGTAATAGGTAGAATGATGACACCAAGTAGTGCAAGGATACTACCGAATGGTCCTAATAGTTCCATTGAGATTTGGTCAACGACACCAGCTGGACCGATTGATTGTAATTTTGCTGCTAATCCTTCAGTACCACCGAAGAATGTCATACCAGCTGCTGCCCAAATTAATGCAATAATACCTTCTGAAATCATTGCGCCATAAAAGACTTTTCTACCTTCTGATTCATTTTTAACTGTTCTTGAAATGATTGGACTTTGCGTACAATGGAAACCTGAAATTGCACCACAAGATATTGTCACCATAAGTAATGGCCAAACAGGTAGTTCTTTAGGATGCATATTATGAATTGTAATTTCAGGAATATGTTTACCACTAAATATTAAAGCAACGGCTACACTAACGGCCATAACGATTAAGATAACACCGAATATTGGATAAATACGTCCAATAATTTTATTGATAGGAAGTATAGCTGCTAGTATAAAGTATGTAAAAATGATAACTAATGCTACGAAGAACGATATAGGTGTCTTGCTTGATAATAATTGAGCTGGCCCAGCAACAAATGCAGCTGCAACGAGCACCATCAAGACGACAGACACAACGTCTGTGAACACTCTAATAACCTTACCTAAATAATGTTGTACAAGCATAGGGAACTGTGCACCGCCATGTCTCAAACTTAACATGCCTGAGAAATAGTCATGTACACCGCCAGCAACGATACATCCTACAACAATCCAGATAAATGCTACTGGTCCATATAAAGCACCAGCTACTGCACCAAAAATCGGCCCCAATCCAGCTATGTTGAGCAGCTGAATCATCCATCCTTTCCAAGCAGGCATAGGTACAAAATCCATATTATCTTGTTTACTATACGCAGGTGTTTGTTTATCCGGATGTATCTCGAATACGCGTTCAACATATTTACCGTAAAAGATATACCCCAAAATTAAAATAATAATACTAGAAATAAATGTAACCATTGTAAAACCTTCTTTCAAACTAAGAATATTCATAGATTAGCAAATATTTAACAGTGTATCAATAATATTTTTGAAATTTCTGAAAATTTATCAATATA
This sequence comes from Mammaliicoccus sp. I-M35, assembly GCF_022386455.1. Classification (NCBI taxonomy): domain Bacteria; kingdom Bacillati; phylum Bacillota; class Bacilli; order Caryophanales; family Staphylococcaceae; genus Mammaliicoccus; species Mammaliicoccus sp. I-M35. The sequence goes on from NZ_JAJNIL010000002.1 coordinate 81,951, forward strand.
GTAAGCATAACAATTATTTGCAATTGTAAAATTACAAAATTATAATCAAAAGTAAGCCGTTTCATTTAATAATGAATTTGTTTGGCTTTTTTGGGCATAATTTCATAGAGGGGGTAATCATTATGCAAGAACATCAGGTTATAACAATTGATGGTAAAGATTTTCTTGTAGAAGAGGGCATGAGGCTATTAGATTTTATTAAAGCTGAAAAGTTATCCTTTGTTCCGTCTATATGCTACAACGAATCTTTAGGACCAATTGAAACGTGTGACTCATGTGTCGTCGAAGTTAATGGGCAACTTCAACGTGCATGTAGTACGATGATTGAGAATGGCATGGTTGTAAATACACAACTTGAATCCGTGAAATCAGCTCAGAAACAAGCATTGGACAGAGTGCTTGAACACCATGAATTATATTGTACAGTTTGTGATTATAATAATGGCAATTGCGAAATTCATAATACAATGGGTGAATTTGGTTTGGAACATCAATCTAATCCATTTCAATCTAAAGGTTATGAAAAAGATTTTGGGGCATTTTATAGATATGATCCTGATCAATGTATTCTATGCGGTAGATGTGTAGAAGTATGTCAAGATGTACAAGTGAACGAAACATTGACAATTGATTGGGAAAGAAAACAACCTAGAGTAATTTGGGACAATGATCGCGCGATTGATGAATCAAGTTGTGTGAACTGTGGACAATGTGTAACAGTATGTCCTTGTAATGCTTTGATGGAAAATAACATGCTAGGTAATGCAGGCTATATGACTGATCAAGAACCTGGCTTATTACGTTCGATGATTGAACTCACTAAAAAAGCTGAAACTGGATATGGACCACTGTTTGCGATTTCTGATTCAGAAGCGGCGATGCGAGAAGATGTCATTAAAAAGACGAAAACAGTATGTACATACTGTGGTGTAGGTTGTTCATTTGATGTTTGGACAAAAGACAGAGAAATATTAAGAGTGTTACCACATGAAGATTCTCCAGCCAATCATATTTCTACGTGTGTTAAAGGGAAATTCGCATGGGACTATGTGAATTCTGAAGATAGATTAACGAAACCTTTAGTTAGAAAAGAAGGTTATTTCCAAGAAGTTGAATGGGATGAAGCTTTAAGAGTGATCAGTACTAGATTTTCTCAAATTAAAAATCAATATGGTAAAGATGCATTAGCGTTTATTTCATCTTCTAAATGTACAAATGAAGAATCATATTTAATGCAGAAATTAGCGAGACAAGTTATTGGGACGCATAATGTCGATAATTGTTCTAGGTATTGTCAATCACCAGCTACTCAAGGATTGTTTAGAACAGTAGGTTACGGTGGCGATTCAGGTTCAATTGAAGATTTAGAAAAAGCTAAAATGGTCATTACTATTGGTACAAACACAGCTGAAGCACATCCAGTTATTGCGAGTAGAATTAAACGTGCACATAAATTATTGGGACAAAAATTATATGTATTTGATATTAGAAAACATGAGATGGCTGAACGTGCAGATAAATTTTATCAACCAAATCCTGGTACTGATTTAGTTTGGCTATCAGCTGTAACAAAATATATTATCGACCAAAATTGGCACGATGAAGCTTTTATCAATAAATGGGTTAATGATTTTGATAGTTATTATGAGAGTCTTAATACATTTACGTTAGAGTATGCAGAAAGTCTAACGGGCATTAGTCAAACAGAACTTAAACATATTGCTAAACAAGTTGCAGAAACTGAATCTCTATCCATCTGTTGGGCAATGGGTGTAACGCAACATCGTATCGGTAGTGATACAAGTACAGCTATTTCTAACTTATTATTAGTAACAGGGAATTATATGAGACCTGGCACAGGTGCTTATCCACTAAGAGGTCACAACAATGTTCAAGGATGTAGTGATATGGGCAGTATGCCTAACACATTCCCAGGATATCAAGATGTCTCTGATGATGAAGTGAGACATAAATTTGAACAAGCTTGGCAAGTTTCGCTCGATTCAGAAAGAGGGTTGGACAACCATCAAATGATAGATAGTATACATGAAGGTACATTACACTCACTTTATATTAAAGGTGAAGATACAGGTGTTGTAGACGCTAATATCAATTATGTCAGATCAGCATTTGAGAAAATTGATTTCTTAGTCGTTCAAGATTTATTTTTATCAAAAACAGCCGAATTTGCTGATGTTGTATTACCAGCATCTCCTTCATTAGAAAAAGATGGTACATTTACAAATACTGAAAGACGCGTTCAAAGAATCAATAAAGCATTAGACACGCTTGGAGATTCTAAACCAGACTGGGAAATCATTCAATTAATTGCACAGTCACTTGGCGCAGATTGGGATTATCAACATCCTAGTGAAATATGGTATGAAGCACAATCACTCATGCCTTTAGTTAAAGGAATTACGTATGATCGTCTAGAAGGATTTGATAGTTTACAATGGCCAATGAATGATGATGGCACTGATACACCATTATTATATACAGAAAGATTTAATTTCCCTGATGGCAAAGCTAGACTTTATCCATTGTCATTTAATGTTGAATCTAAAAAGACTAAAGAAATGTCATTACACGTTAACAATGGTCGAGTGTTAGAACATTTCCATGAAGGTAATATGACTTATCAAGTACCAGGTTTAAAATATAAATTGCCTAGAAACTTCTGTGAAATTTCTAAAGAACTCGCTGAAGAACACGGTATCGAAAATGGTGCGAGAGTTAAAGTAACTTCTAAAGTAGGTACAGTTGAAGTGAATGTGCAAGTTACAGATAGAGTAGCAGGTAATAATATTTATATTCCATTAAATGATCAGAATGAAGGTGCACCTAACTTTGTAACAGATAGTGATGTTGATAAAGATACAAATACACCAGCATATAAAGATAATTATGCGAAGTTAGAAGTTGTCACTAAAAAAGGCAAATCACCTATACCTAAACATAATTCGCGTTTTGGTAATAGACAGCCACAGATTAGTGTGAGAGTACAAGACAAGTGGGCTAAATCAAGTTATACATTCCCTAGTAAAGGTGGCGATTTATAATGGGTGAAAGAGTTAAAGTGATTAAGAAAATTCATAAAAGTAGAGAATATATAATTGAAGAAAATATGAATGACATTAAATCACGATTATCAGATCGAAAAATTGCCATTGAAAAAGGAATTGATATACTCGATGCACTGGAAGAAGCGGAAGCGCTGGATGCTTTTCATGCAGCCATTGTGCAACGTAAAATCATTACGAAAAATATTGTCAATGAACTGAATAAAGAACAATATGAAGGTATTTTAGGAAATCTGGGACAAGTTCTATTTCTATTAGGAGAGCTAGATATAGAAGAAACATCGACTTTCGTGAGAAGAATTAATAACGGTATGAAAGTAGCGAATAGGGCTAATCCTTATAAGAAGACTTCTGTAACAGATTTATTAGGTGCACTTAAAGATCCAGAAATTAATCAAAGTGTAACGCTATTATTGAACTTTTTAAAAGGTATGAGTAGAGAAGAGTGAGACAGATTTCTGTCTCGCTCTTATTTTTTGAAAACATTTCGTTGAAATTTAAGAAAATATAAGATAAGTTAAAACAGTAACAATGCTTATACAAATAGAAGAGGTGTGAATATTATTAACTTTTTGAGAGAAAGGTTTTCTTTAATTTTAGGGCTCACAATTATTATTATATTTATTGTTTTATTATTTATTTTTGAGTCTCCTTTTTTTAAAAATCATCAAACACATACTTATGAAGAAGCGCTTGAAATTCAAACGCAAAGTGATGCACCAGCCGTTACACAAAAGGACAATAAATTCGTGTATGCTGATAAAAAAGAAATCGATAAATTTATGGATATCGACAAAAGTCAGACAGACTTTCAATTCATAGATATATCTAAAAAAGTAGATGTATCAGAAAAACAAGTTAAAGAAATTTTAAAAGATAAAGGCATATTAAAAGGTAAAGAAAAAGCTTTTATAAAAGCTCAAGAAAAATATGATGTCAATGTCATATACTTGATGAGCCATGCATTTATCGAAACTGGCAATGGTAATTCTGAATTGGCTAGTGGTGTCAAAATGTCCAATGGTAAAACATTTTATAATTTCTATGGAATTGGGGCATTTGACCAAGATGCTGTAGAAACGGGTAGTAGTTATGCACGTAAGAAAGGTTGGACTTCTCCAGAAAAAGCTATAAATGGAGGCGCTGAATTTATTAAAAAGGATTATCTTAACAATGGGCAAGACACATTATATAAAATGAGATGGAACCCTTATAATCCTGGACAACACTTATATGCAACAGATGTGAATTGGGCAACTAGTATCGGTAAAATTATGGAAGGCTATTATGATGACCATAATTTGAAAAAATCAAAAGTCCATAAAGACTATTACAAATAATATATATACCCCTAGTTCAATATGAACTGGGGGTAAAGATATGTAAGGATTCATGTTAAAATAAAGTTTATAATCAAATTTTTATTTCAAAGAAAGTAGTGAACAAAATGAAAATTGCTGTAATTGGGGCAGGCATCGGTGGGTTAACGACTGCTGGATTACTAACTCAAACGGGACATGAAGTTTATGTTTATGAACAACGTGGAAATTTAGACCAAGATGGTGCTGGTCTAGGCATTGGAAGTAATGTCCTTAAAGCATTGAAACAATATAAAATGGCATATGCAATTGAGCAAGAAGGCCAGCCATTAAGAAAAATAGAAATTAGATCTGATTTAGATGAATTTTTAAATTCATTAATGATGAATCAAGATGAACATAAAAATATTACGATTCATAGAAAAGTGTTACATGAAATTTTAAAAACACATGTACCAACAGATAATATTTATTTAAATCACGAAGTTAAAACATTTAAGCAAACAGCTGACGATGTGAGACTTTATTTTACAAATGGTTTAGAAGAACAATTTGACTTAGTAATTGCAGCAGATGGTATACATTCAAAAGTAAGAACACAACTGTATCCAAAATCATCACCTAAGTACGCTGGATACACTTGTTTCAGAGGTGTTGTAAACGAGAAGTTAAATATCGAACAAGATGTTACTTTAGAATATTGGGGACATAAAGGAAGATTTGGCATTGTACCTTTAAAAGACAACGAATTATACTGGTTCTGTACAATGAATGCTAAAGAAAATGATTTGCAATTTAAGTCATTTGAGAAACCCCATCTTCAAGCATACTTCAATCAATTCCCAGATGAAGTAAGAACCGTATTAGATGCACAAGAAGAAACAGGCATATTACATCATGATATGTATGACTTAGTTCCATTGAAATCTTTCGTTTCAAATAGAGTAGTTCTATTAGGTGACGCAGCACATGCAACAACACCGAACATGGGACAAGGTGCAGGCCAAGCAATAGAAGATGCCGTAACATTAGTTAATTTAATTAACGATCGAGATATAGAATCAGCATTAAAGCGCTATGATAAATTAAGAACGAAACATACTAAAAAAGTCATCTTAAAATCAAGAAAAATCGGTAAAGCAGCACAATCATCAAGTACTTTAAAAATTAAAATAAGAAATAAAATGCTCAAACAAAAATCTTCAAAATCACTTAGCAAAAAAGTGAAGTTCTTACAAAAAGCAAAATTAAAATAAGAAAAAACCGCTTAGACACGATGGATGTCTAAGCGGTTTTTGACATTAAATAGGTTAGTTGGTTGATCTAATTACCAGAATTCCGAGAAATGGTAGTTAGGAGCGTCTAATTAGGGACATTATTCGGAATTGTGTCCCTAACACAGCCCATTAGGAACATTATTCGGAATTGTGTCCCTAACACCGCCTCTTAGGGACATTATTCGGAATTGTGTCTCTAACAGCACTCCTTAGGGACATTATTTGGAATTATGTCTCTAACAGCACTCCTTAGGGACATTTCTCGGAATTATGTCTCTAACAGCACTCCTTAGGGACATTTCTCGGAATTGTGTCTCTAAATAATTCCACAACGCTATCTGATTTTTAATGTGTAATATCTGAAGTTGATATACCGGTTGCTGATTTAACTTGGACTTCTTGGAATTTATCATGTGATTCTGATTTACCTAGGAATGTTCCTAAAAATGCTCCAATAAAGCCTGCTGGTACTGATATGATTGCAGGGTTTGATAATGGGAATATTGGCGACGTTGTTATAAATGCTGTTCCTGCTGGATTCATGACATTTGGACTTAGAATAACGAGTATAAGTGACATGATTAAGCCGACAGCGATTCCTGTGATGGCACCGTGTGTGTTAAATCTCTTCCAAAATATCGTAAATACAATGACAGGTAAGTTAGCACTTGCTGCGACACAAAATGCTAATGATACTAAGAATGCCACGTTTAAATTTTGAGCAAATAAAGCTAATATAATGGATACAACTGAAACGGTTAATGAAGCTAATTTTGCTGCTTTCATCTGTTCACGTTCGCTTATTTTACCTTTTTTAATAACTTGCCCGTAAATATCATGTGCGAATGCAGACGCGCCTGTTAATACTAAACCTGCTACTACTGCTAAAATCGTCGCAAATGCAACGGCAGAAACAAATGACATTAAGAAATCTCCACCTAATTTTGCTGCTAATAATGGAGCTGCCATATTACCTGCAGGGTTAGCTGCAATAATTTCTTCACGTGTTAATATTGCTGCTGCACCAAATCCAAGGAAGATTGTTAAAATGTAGAAGATACCGATAATCCATGTTGCCCACATAACAGAAGATCTTGCTGTTTTAGCATCTTTAACTGTAAAGAATCGCATCAATATATGTGGTAAACCAGCTGTACCAAAGAGTAACGCAATAATTAATGAGATGTTATCTAACGGTGGTTTACCTTGTGAACCTGGATTAATAAATTCACCTTTGAAATCTGATGACTTAATGTTATGCATTTCACCAAACATCGTAGAAAGATTGAAGTCAAAATGTAATAACACTAAAAATGAAATAATTACAGTACCAATCATAAGTAATACCGCTTTAACCATTTGTACCCAACTTGTTGCTGTCATACCACCAAATAATACGTAAATAGTCATCATAATACCAACTAGAATAACAGCGAGTGTATAAGGTATACCAAATAGTAATTGAATAAGTGCACCTGCTCCAACGAGTTGTGCAAGCATGTAGAAAATAACTATTGTAATAGAAGAAACTGCAGCCATAGCTCTTACTTTTTTTAATTCAAATCGTGCTGCAATCATATCTGCTAAAGTATATTTACCAAGGTTTCTTAATGGCTCAGCTACGATGTATAACACAATAAGATAAGCTGTTAAATAACCAATACTATAGAAGAAACCATCAAACCCCCATAATGCGATGGCACCTGCTATACCTAAAAATGATGCGGCTGATAAATAATCACCTGCAATTGCCAAACCATTTTGCCAACCTGTTAAGCCGCCACCAGCAGTGTAGAAGTCATTTGCTGATTGCGTTCTTTTAGATGCAAAATATGTAATAAATAATGTGATCCCGACAAATATTAAAAACATAACGACAACGATGACATTCATAAGTTTTGCTCCTCTCTATATGCTTTTAATAGTTCCTCAGCATCTTTATCAAAAGATTTTGCTTTTCGCATGTACAAAGTGACAAGTGTCCAAACCATAATGAATAATAATAAAGCGTAAATCCATGCCCATGAAATATTCCAAAATGCAATATTATTCAAGATGTTTGTATAACCAGTCAACACTGGAAATAGGAGTGTTGCCAAAATAAAGAATATAGAGATAGGAAATATAAAACTATTTCTTTTTTTCAGAAGTTCTTTAAACTTTGGATCTGCTGCTAAACGCTTGAAATCATGCTCTGCCATACTCATAACCCCCTTATTTATAGATGTAAAAATACATCTTAATTTTCATTTTATTTGTTGTTCACAAAGTTGTCAATAATTTATTGATAGCGCTTACATTAATAAAAATTCATTAAGAAAATGTTAATCAATCATTAAAGAGAAAAAATACAATCCAAATAAATGAATATTTAGAAAAATTTGATTATAAGTATTGACGATAAATGGAAACACCCATATAATTCTTATCATATTAATAAGAATTCGGAAGGGATAAATAAGATGATTGAATTTAAAAATGTAAATAAAATTTTCCAGCAAAAGAATTCTGAAATCCAAGCTTTAAAAGATGTCAGTTTTAAAGTCGAAGAACAAGATATTTTTGGCGTAATTGGATATAGTGGTGCAGGAAAAAGTACGTTAATAAGACTTGTTAATGCTTTGGAAGAGAAAACAACGGGAGAGGTCATTGTTAATGGCCATGACATCAATCAATATTCAAAGAAAGAATTACAAAGCGTTAAGAAGAATATCGGCATGATATTTCAACATTTCAATTTATTAAATTCTAAGACAGTATTTAATAATGTTGCGATGCCACTTATTTTGCAAGGTACAAGTAAAGAAAAAATTAAAGCCAAAGTAGATGAACTATTAAAGTTTGTTGGACTACAGGATAAAGGGAAGCAATATCCTAATGAACTATCTGGAGGACAAAAACAAAGAGTGGCTATTGCAAGAGCACTCGTGACAGATCCTAAAATATTATTATGTGACGAAGCAACTAGTGCACTTGACCCGGCAACGACAGATTCTATATTGAAATTATTAAAAAATGTCAATGAAGAATTTGGAGTCACAATTCTACTGATTACACATGAAATGAGTGTGATACAAAAGATTTGTAACAAAGTCGCAGTCATGGAAAATGGAAGAGTTATCGAAATTGGACCTGTATTAGATGTCTTTAGTCACCCTAAAACAGCTACAGCTAAGAATTTTGTATCTACCGTTATTACAACAGATATATCAGATAATTTAAGAAAGTTAATACCAACTGATCATCATGCAACAGACATTAAATTATACATAGATGGAGAGAAAGTGACACAATCCATCATTAATGATTTAATTACAAAATATCAAGTTCAAATTAATGTCTTGTTTGCTTCAATGTCAGATATTCAAGGCACACCAGTAGGGTACTTAACGTTACGTCTGAAGGGTGACGATAGCGCAATTAGAAGAAGTTTTGCCCATTTAGATTCATTAAATATAGAATTTGAGGAGGTTGGTGCATAATGTTCGGATCATCATTAGATTCTTCACTATTGTTAGATTCTATATATCAAACTTTATATATGGTAACTGTGTCACTTGTATTAGGTGCATTAATCGGTATTCCATTAGGCATTTTGTTAGTGATTACTAGAAAAAACGGTATATGGGAAAATGTCATCATTTATTATTTACTTAATCCAATTATTAATATATTTAGATCTTTACCTTTCATTATATTATTAATTGCGATTGTACCTTTTACGAAATTAATTGTAGGTACTTCAATAGGTACATCTGCAGCAATTGTACCACTGACTGTTTATGTTGCACCTTACATAGCAAGATTAGTTGAAAACTCATTATTAGAAGTTAATTCTGGTGTTATTGAAGCTGCACATTCAATGGGTGCTTCACCCATTCAAATTATTAGATATTTCTTATTACCAGAAGCACTAGGGTCATTAATCTTAGCATTAACGACTTCAATTATTGGTTTAATTGGTGCTACTGCAATGGCCGGTGCAGTTGGTGGTGGCGGAATAGGTGACTTAGCACTTGCATACGGCTATCAAAGATTTGATACAATCGTCATCGTTATCACCGTTATTATACTTGTTATTATGGTACAAGTTATTCAATCTCTAGGTAATGTCTTATCTAGATTAGTACGCAGAAGTTAAATATTTTAATATAAAGGAGCAATTCAAATGAAGAAAGTCTTAACATTATTAGTAGCATTAGTATTATTACTCGCAGCATGTGGAGATAAGAAAGACGACAAGAAAGTAACAATTGGTATCGCATCAAATGACACAGCAGTTTGGGACAAAGTAAAAGAATTAGCTAAGAAAGATGATATTGAAGTTGAAATCAAACAGTTTTCAGACTACAATGTTCCAAATAAAGCTTTATCAGACGGAGATATTGATTTAAATGCCTTCCAACATTTCGCATTTTTAGATCAATTTAAGAAAGCAAATAAAGGTACAGAAATTACACCAATAAGAACGACAGTGTTTGCACCTTTAGGTATATACTCGAAAGAATTGAAAGATGTTAAAGATTTAAAAAATGGTGCTAAAGTCGTAATTCCAAATGATGTTTCAAACCAAGCAAGAGCGTTAAAATTATTAGAAAAAGCAGGTTACATTAAATTAGATAAGAACTTCGGTTTAAGTGGTGGACCTAAAGACATTGTTGAGAATAAAAAGAATTTAAACATTAAAGCTGTAGATGCACAACAAACAGCGAGAGCATTAGATGAAGTGGATATTGCTGTTATCAATAATGGTGTAGCTTCAAAAGCTGGATTAGATCCTAAAAACGACCCTATCTTCTTAGAAGATCCAGATGCTAATGCAGCTAAACCTTATATCAACTTTATCGCAGCAAATACAAAAGACAAAGATAATAAAACATATAAGAAAATTGCGGAATTATATCATTCAGAAGAAGCTAAAGATGCTTTAAAAGAAGATACTAAAGACGGAGAAATTGTTGTTGATTTAAAACAAGATGAAATTAAAGAAATTGTGGATTCACTTAAATAATTTAAAATAAAAAGATTCGGCTCCCCTTAGCCGAATCTTTTTTATTTTATGCTTTTTTTAATGTTTTTAAATATTCTTGACCTTTTTCGTGATCATATTTGTTTTCCCATTTAGAGATTACAATTGTTGATAACGCGTTACCTACAACATTGACACATGTTCTAGTCATATCTAATAGTCTGTCTATACCGATAATTAATGCAAGTCCTTCTGGATTTAATCCCATAGACCCTAATGTTGTAATAAGAACAACTATAGAAGTACCAGGTACAGCTGCCATACCTTTAGATGTAATCATTAATGTAAACATTAATATTAACTGTTCAACAAGCGTTAAATGAACACCATACATCTGAGCAACAAATAATGCTGCGATTGATTGGTATAAAGCTGATCCATCAAGGTTAAATGTATATCCTGTTGGTACTACAAATGAAACAATATCTTTTGGTGCACCGAACTTTTCCATTTTTTCCATGACTGATGGTAGAACCGTTTCTGAACTTGAAGTTGAGAACGCTAACAATAAGTCGTCTTTTAATATGCGAATAATAGAGAATACGCTGATACCACAAATTTTTGCGACAATCCCTAATACAACAATAATAAAGAATACCATTGCACCTACAACAACAGCTAATAACTTAACTAATGGAATTAAAGCAGATAATCCAAATGTCATAATCGTTACACAGATAAAAGCAAATACACCATATGGCGCTAATCGTAATATTCTATGTATCATCCAGAATACAGCTTCTAATGTTCCGCTTAATACATCTTTAACTGGTTGACCTTTTTCACCAACAGCAGCGATTGCTAATCCGAAGAATACTGCAAAGAATATAATAGGTAGTAATTCTCCAGCTGTTAAAGCTTCAAATATATTTGTAGGTATGATGCTAACTATAGTATCTATCATATGGTTACCATAAGTAGACTTTTCTGCAGCATCAGCAGTTTGTTCATATTTAGAAATATCACCTTTAGGTAATTTGTTTGCGTCTATACCTAATCCAGGTTTGAATAAGTTTCCGAATATAATGCCCAACCCAATTGCAATTGTCGTGATAATTTCAAAGTATAAAATCGTTTTCCAACCATATCTACCAACTGTATGCATATCACCAACGTTTGAAATTGATAATGCTAATGAACAGAATACAATTGGAATAACAATCATTTTAATAAGATTTAAAAAGATATCTCCAATAGGTCGAATGAATTTAATTAAATGGTCTTGTCCGTGTAAAAAGTATCCTACCACAACACCTAATACTAAAGCGATTAATATTTGTGTCGGTAAGCTTATATATCTTCTTCTCGGTTTTTTAATTTTTTGATCCAAAAAAACTCCTCCTTTAAAGCACTGTAGTGATAAAGTACAAAAAAAATTATGCCTTTCCATAAAAATGGAACTGCACAAATAACGTTTAAAAAGGGGATTCATAAAATACGTCACTCTTAAGATTATAAGAGTATACGTCATTCTATCACGAATTTTAATTTTAGTATTTAATCAGTTTTACTATAAAAAAGGAAAATAACACTTTCAAAAATTGAAAGTGTTATTTGATCATACGAATTGATAATGGTGGTAAATAAGTTTCTCCATTGTATGCTTTGATAGCACCAATAACCGTAAAGACAAAAGCTAAAATAGCTAATATTGGTATTAAAATAAAACCTACTAATATTAAACATAATAGGGAAGCAACAAGCCCCCAAATCGTATATGAAATAAAGAAGTTTAAATAATCTTTACCAATTCTATCAACGAATGGAGAGTTCTCTCTTTTAATTAACCAAATGATAAGTGGCGCAAAGAATGAAGCAAAGAAACTTGTTAAGTATATAAGCATACCGAATAATCTATCATCATCAGTTGTATCAACGTGTTGTGATACTTCTTCATATGTTGAATGTGTTGAAGTTTGTTGAAATGGATTTTGTTCGTTTTCACTCATGTATAATCCCTCCTAACTTAATTCAAGTATACATTTTTTTACCGTTGCCGCCAAACAATAATATAAATTAATTATTTTATAAACAAAAAAGGAGATCTAGACAATAATATGTCCAGTCTCCATATACATGATATTCAATTAATCTTAGTGAATGTAGTTGTAAGAACCAGCTTCTGAAGCTGAGATAGTACGAGTTGATACGACACCTTCACCTTGGTAGTTCATTTCAGAAACTTCAACGCTACCGTCAGAGTTTACATTTTCAACGTATGCTACGTGTCCGTAAGCACCAGCTGTTGATTGTAAGATTGAACCTTTTTTAGGTGTGTTATTTACTGTGTAACCATCTGCTGCTGCGTTTGCTGCCCATTGGTTAGCATTTCCCCAAGTTGAGCTAATTGGTTCTCCAGCTGCTTGTCTTTTATCAAATACATAATAAGTACATTGTCCAGCAGTGTATAAGTTAGCTGATGAACTTGTAGTTTGAGTTGCAGTTTGTGTTACTGATGAAGTAAATGATTGACTCATGTTTGAAGTGTTGTAATTTTGGCTATAGTTATTAGTATAGTTAAAGTTTTGAGTTTGAGTTTGGTTTTGGACTGGAGCTTGAGCGTTATCGAAAGTATCTGCTGAAGCTTCACCATTTCCAATTATTGTTGTTGCTAATCCCGTAGATAATACTGCGAATGCTGTTAATTTTTTCATTATAAATAATCCTCCGTAAATTTCGTATATGTTTTAAATTTAAATTTTAGTTTTGTTTGTGTCGTTTTCCGACGACAAATAATACTTTAACAGATGTTTTTATGTTTGTGTGTGTTTTCATACACTTGTTACTTAATCATAATCAGATACAATATTTTAGTAATATTTATGACCAATTATGACAAACAGTAATATAGAAAATATACCGATAATATAAGGTTTTACGGTGAATTTTTAGAAAATTAATGTCATTTGCTTGTAATATTTATGTTAAGGATTAAAACATTGAAAAAGAGTAGTTAGCAAATTATTTGCGACTACTTTTTTCATATATTAAATAATATGGTTAGTTTTCTAAGTATATTGAAGGGGGCATTATATGAAGAGATTACCAACTTTATTTGAAGCAATTTCTACGATTTTATTTATGGGGCTAGTCGTATTGATTGGTTTTGGGATTTTACATTATCCAATTCAGCCTTTATTAATTATTGCAGCGGTTTATGCGAGCTTTATAGCCATTAGAGTAGGCTTAACTTGGGAAGACTTACAAGATGGTATTACAAAGAGGCTAGCAACTGCAATGCCAGCTATATACATAATATTTGCAGTCGGTATTTTAATAGGTACGTGGATGTATTCAGGCACTGTACCTGCTTTAATTTATTATGGTTTAGAAACGATCAATTCGACATACTTTTTAGTAACTGCATTTGTCATAACAGCCGTTACATCTGTCGCTACAGGTACTGCATGGGGATCAGTAGGTACAGCTGGTATAGCATTAATGGCGATTGCTAATGAAATGAATATTCCGATAGGTATGGTTGCAGGTGTTGTAATAGCAGGTGGTGTGTTTGGAGATAAAATGTCACCACTTTCTGATACGACCAATTTAGCTGCATTAGTAACGAAAGTAAATATCTTTAGGCATATCCAACATATGATGTGGACGACAATACCTGCATCAATTATTGGGCTTATTATATGGTTTATAGCAGGCTTACAATTTGATGCTAAAAATGTAGAAAGCAAAAGAATAAATGAATTGCTGAGTAATATTGATACAGCTTTTAATTTAAACTTTTGGGTATGGGTACCAGTTATTGTTATAGTCTTAGGTATTAGTATAGGAAAACCTACTGTACCGATGATGTTATTATCTAGTTTAGTCGCAATGTTTGTAGGTGTGTTTAATAATGGATTTGAAATAGTAGATGCATTTAATGTAACGATGCAAGGTTTCAATATCAATATGACAGGCTTAGCTGAAAGTGATGCATCAAGTTCAATGGTAGAACTGTTACAACGAGGTGGCATTATGAGTATGACTGAAATTGTTGTAACGATTTTCTGCGGTTATGCATTTGCGGGTATTGTAGAAGCATCTGGCAGTTTAAAAGTTATTTTAACGACAATATCTAGTAAAGTCTCTAAAGATTCACATTTGATATTAGTTACGATAGCGGGAAGCTTAATACTGGTATTTGCAGCTGGTGTTGCATCTGTCGTAATTATTATGATAGGTGTATTGTTAATGGACATGTATAATGAACGTAATTTAGATCGTGTAAACTTATCAAGAACGCTAGAAGATTGTGGGACGATGGTATTGCCATTTATCCCATGGGGAACATCAGGTATATATTATCGTGATTTATTGGGTGTTTCGTTAGGAGATTTCTTCTGGTGGGCTGTACCATGTTATTTATGTGTGTTCTTTGCAGCATTTTATGGTATAACAGGTATCGGTATCAAAAAAGTAAAAACAAATGCATAAAAAAAGAGCAATCATTGCGATTGCTCTTTTTTATTTATATTCATCTTAGTGAATGTAGTTGTAAGAACCAGCTGCTGAAGCTGAGATTGTACGAGTTGAAACAACACCTACACCTTGGTAGTTCATTTCAGAAACTTGGATAGAACCGTCAGAGTTTACTTTATCTACGTAAGCAACGTGACCGTATCCACCAGCTGTAGTTTGTAATACTGAACCTGCAGATGGTTTGTTATTTACTGTGTAACCAGATTGTGCTGCTGCGTTAGCCCAGTTATTAGCATTTCCCCAAGTGCTACCTAAGTCAGGACGTTTGCTGAATGCATAGTAAGTACATTGTCCTGCAGTGTATAAGTTAGCTCCTCCACCAGTTGATGGGCGAGAAGTTGATGTAGTTGTAGTGCTTACATTTGAACTTGAGTTTGATGTAGTTGCTGTATGGTTGCTAGTTGATGGTGCTTGTGTAGTTGTTACACGAACATTGTTTTGGTTTGAAGATGTGTTATGAGAATCTCCTAAACCACCACCATTTGGTGCAGCATTGAATGCTGGTTGTGAATAATTTGTATTTGAAGCTGCTTCGTTATTTGAAGAAGCAGTGTTAGTTGCTACTTGTTGTTGAGCTTGGTAACCGTAATGAGATGATGGATTCCAGTTACCTTCCCAAGTGTAGTGGTAGTTACCTTGTTGGTCAATTGTGTAATTGTAAGAATAAGAATATGGATCGTTTGGATTATATCCTTGTGTATTTTCTGCTGCATCTGCGTCATGTGCCATAAATGTTGCGATTCCTGCTGTTGCGATTGCTGCTGTTGCGATTTTCTTCATAATAAATAAATCCTCCTAGATAATTTAAAAATAATTTTTTCGTATATGTTTTATGTTTTTTTTCTAATAAGTTTTTTCTTCGCTGTTAATCAACAAAACCTACTTTATCAGAAATAGTTTAGTTTGTGTTGAATGTTAAAGCTTTGTAATTTAATTTAAATATCTAAAGATTTCATGTAATAATTCCGAACATTTTACACTGAATAAAGAACGTTATAATACCAACGTTTTTAAGCACTTTTAGTTACTAAACAGGATTCTTTGTTACACGTTTGTAATATTTAAGACATAATAAAATAATTGACTTTGGATAATAATACGAAAAATTATATCCAATAAATAAAAG
Organism: Mammaliicoccus sp. I-M35; assembly: GCF_022386455.1. Taxonomy (NCBI): domain Bacteria; kingdom Bacillati; phylum Bacillota; class Bacilli; order Caryophanales; family Staphylococcaceae; genus Mammaliicoccus; species Mammaliicoccus sp. I-M35. The sequence continues at coordinate 98,264 of NZ_JAJNIL010000002.1, forward strand.
AATATTGCTTCTGAAGGATTAAAATAAGTACAAAATTTCATAATAAAAAGTCAAGAATAAAGTATTTTTAGTAATATTTGTTGAATTATAATTATCGTGAATAGTAAATAAAGATGTTTCATAAGGAATTGAGGTGTTTGACATGTTATATGATAGTAATTTTAAAATTTACCAACCTTTAAATATTAAATCTGATTTTAATATGGGGTTATTACTTCTATTTGTAATAGAAGGAAGTAGTAAAATCTATATCAATGGAAAAATAAGAGTTTATCGAAAAAATGAAATTATCATCATTAATGATTTAGAACATTATCGTATTTATTCTAAAGAGGATACTGTTATAGCAAGTTTATATTTATCAAGATGTGAACTAGATTACTTTTTTCAATTTGATAAAAAGTATTATATTGATGTAGATAAACTTGATTACAAAGCGCTTAGGTTTTATATGAACAAGGTGCTGGTCAATTACTTTAAATATAAAAATAATAAAGATAGAAATGTGATTAATGCAATTAAGCAATTGATGATGACATTGAGGTTATATAGGATTGTAGATGAAGATCATGATTACTTTTTAAATAATGATATACATAAAGCAATCAATTATATGTATGAAAATTATAAAGAAAAATTATATATAGGTGAAGTTGCGACGAATTGTATTTTATCAGTGAGATGGTTTTCAGAAAATCTAGAAGAAATAACGGATATGAGATTTATAGGACTTAGAAAAAGTATACGTTTATCTTATGCCGTATTTGACTTGATCTATTCAAAGAAATCTATTACACAAATTGCGGGGGATAATGGATTTACTTACGAATCGAACTTTATAGAAAGTTTTAGAGAAAAGTATCACATAACGCCAGCGAAATATCGAAAGCAACTGACCAATGATCAGTACTATCCATTTAGTAATGAACGAACAATTCTTCTTAAAAATTATGAAAATATATCTCATCGTATAAAGGAGTTATCTACCAATGTTGTAGATTATGTTAGTTCAGATATTCATATAGATACACAATCAACATCAAAGATTCCAACTTCAAATTTATTAATATATATCAGTAACATTGAAACATTAACTAATAATTTTCAGCAATCAAAGTTATTAACGATGAGAAGAGAAATTGGGCAATTTGGATTATTGTTTTCGCATCACTTACTTAATGGACTTTTAAACGAATCGAATTTTGAAAGTAATAGATTGATGCATCAAATGTTTTCATTCTCAATGGAACACCAATTTGAGATTTCATTTGAAATAAATTTATCTAGAACTGAAAATTTAGAAGTGTTTACAGATAAATTTAAGCGACTATTAAATTATTTAATTGATTGTACGTACTATTATGGACAGAGGCAGTTTCATTTCTATTTAAATATGACATATTACCAATATAATCATGTTTATAAAATGATAAATGAAACATTGAAAGATTCAAAAGTAACGTTAATTTTGAATGATTACGATAAATACTTAGCTAATCAAATGACACATATAATAGATGGAAATAACCAAATTGCATGCAAAGTTTACAATGAATTAGTCTCCGACAGAGAAATAACTACTATATTAAAGAATAATTCTTCGTTAAATATCTTATATCAACCGACAACCCCTAATCGAATCGAATCACTTATTGAAACATTTAAATGGTGTTTAGAGTATAAGCAAAGAATTTCAATTATTATAGATGATACTTGGATTGATAGTATGATACCTTCACAGAGCAGTCACCTTATGATCAAAGAATTACAATTAAATAAAGAAAGTCAGTATCAGTTATTTGAATTAATCTTAACTTTAAAAAGATTAAGAGGAAATATCGTGTTTTTTAATGACAATATTGTAATTACGCATTATTTAAATGAATATCAGCTATTAATTTTTCCAAATAATAAACTGTTTAATAAGCTGCATCAAAAACTAAATATTACTGGATTGAACATTGAGGATATTGAGTATAGAATTCACGATATTTGTATTAAACGTAATAAGCCAATTAATCAGCATTTTAATGAAGAAACTGGTAATAAGATAAATACAATAAATTTTGAGAAAGAGTTAAGAAAATTAGTAATAGATTATGATTCTTCAGCTGATGTCATTAAGCATATCTATATAAAACAAAAAATAAAATAAGGTGGTATTGAGCTATGACTGAATATAAGAACGAATTATTGAAATTAAATTATTTAAATTTTCAAGTGAAGAAAATACTAAAGAAAAATTACGCATTAAATATTTATCATTTAAAAATTTTGCAGTTTATTAACGATAATCAAAATAGAAGAAAATATACAGCTCTAGATTTTAAAGAAGTACTTCGTATTAATCAAACGATGTTAACTCATGTCATATCCTATTTACATGATTTGAACTATTATAAAAAAGAACGATTAAAGCAAGATGAGAGAAAAATCATTATAATAGTAGAAACTCGTCACAAATCGAAAATATCTCAATTAATTAATCAAGTAGAAATGGATCTTCAGCATAATTTAAATGAGATTTATCCAGACTTAAATATGGATTGTTTCGTTGATTATGTGATAGAGGTTAATCGTGTGATGAATGATATACATCTCAGTATCAATCATGAATATAGAATGAACATCGATCAATTTATGATTTTATTATTTATAGAGATGTCTAAAAATGGATGTAGAACATTAAAAGATATTAAAGATCAGTTTGGATGGGATTTAGTAAAAATCAATAAATCTATAAAGGCACTTGTAAAGTTAAACTATCTTGATAAAGAAAGATCAAATACAGATGAACGAATTGTATTAGTTTCAATTAAGAAGGATAAAGAAAAGTTGATTAAATTAATGATAGAAAATGTACTAAAATCACAAAATATTAAAGATGGTGAACAAAATTTAGCTATGGTAGAATGAGCATAATAACAACTCATTCAGGAGGTTAATATGTCACATTTTCATTTCAAAGAAAACTTTTTCGGTGCATCAACAAAACCAATCGAAGTCTATGATGAACACAATAATCCTGTATTTATACTAAGCTTATATTATACGTCCACTAGACAAGAAACATTTGCGTTGTTAGGAAGAAAGAAACATAATTTTATGATTGAATTTGAAGGCGGCACTTTTAAAGTGTTACAAGAAAGATCGATAGAAGGAAAGTTAAAGACACCTTTTAAAACTGTTTGGGAAGTATTTAAGAACGACACTAAAATAGGTACATTCGAAACAAAAATTGGATTTAAACCTAGAATAATATTTAATGGTGAAAAAAACGATACTTTATTGTTTGAATCAGGGTTTATATCTAGATCTGTAAAAGTAACAGATGAAGCAAATAATTTAGTCATGGAGACTAAGTCTGAAAGATTTAAAATTGCATCCAATCATAATATTGAAATTGTTAATTCAAAATATCATCCTGCAATGTTAATCATGCTATTCCAAGTATTTTTTGAGTATCAGGAATATCAAAGAAGTAAATCTAATTAATTGATAAATGAAGGGGATCGTTTACGTTGTTTAAATTTTTTAAGAGAGAACAACTGAATCAAGATATTACGCATGAAATATCTGAAATAGATGGCATGACTATTGTTGATGCGTATTATATACAAGATGATCAAGTTGAATTATATAAACAAGACCGTGAAAGATATAGTGATGCATTAATTTATATTTTGAGTCAATATTTTTCAGACGTTGATAGAATGTTTGAAGGTAGTGAAGATGGAGAAGCAATTGTTGCATTTCAAAATGGAGAACCTAAAAAATGTATTTATTTAAATCCAGAAACAATCGATCAGTTAAGGATTTATGAACAAGAGATGCCTTTAAAACAGTCTATTATCAAGTTATGCAATTTAGAAAATAATCTTTAAACAAAAAAAGTAGCACATAAACTTCTGCAGAAGTTTATGTGCTACTTTTTTATTTTGATTAATAATATTGACAAATGACAATTTAGTACTATAATTATATCTAGTATAATAATTATATCGAGGTGAGAACATGAAATTTGAATTAGGATTATCATCATTTGCTGAAATCTCTCTAATTAATGGTGTGGACAAACCTTTCCCTGCACATGAAAGAATAAATCAAATTGTTGAAGAAATTAAGCTAGCTGATCAAGTAGGATTAGATGTTTATGGATTAGGGGAACATCATAGAGAAGATTATGCAGTATCAGATCCAGTTACAGTGTTAGCAGCTGCAGCTAGTCAAACTAAAAACATTAGATTGTCATCAGCAGTAACAGTATTATCATCTGACGATCCTGTTAGGGTCTATCAAAGATTCGCTACATTAGATGCGATTAGTAATGGTAGAGCAGAAATTATGGCAGGTAGAGGTTCATTTATTGAGTCATTTCCACTATTCGGATATGACTTAAAAGATTACGATTTACTTTATAAAGAAAAATTAGATTTATTAATGCAAATTAATGAAAATGAAACCGTGACTTGGCAAGGACAAACAAGAGCTGCAATTGATCATTTAAAAGTATTTCCAAGAGCAGTTCAAGATAAATTACCTATTTGGTTAGCAACTGGAGGTAATCCAGAATCTTCTATGAGAGCAGGAAAATTGGGATTACCTATCACTTATGCTATTATAGGAGGGGCGCCAAGTCGTTTTAAACGTAATGTGGCAATGTACAAAGCTGTTGCTGAATCAAATGGTTTTGATACATCTAAATTACCTGTAGCGACACACTCATGGGGTTACATTGCTGAAACTGATGAACAAGCTATGGAAGAATATTATCCATCAAGTGCATATGTTATAAATCAATTAGGCCGAGAACGTGGATGGCCACCGTATTCAATGGAAAAATTCGAACAAGAAATTGTTCATGGTGCATTGTTTGTTGGAAGTCCTGAAACAGTTGCATCTAAAATTATTAAACTGCATGAAGATTTAGGTATTAATCGATTTATGTTACATTTACCAGTAGGCTCTATGCCACATGAAAAAGTATTAAAATCTATTCAACTATTAGGTGAGCAAGTTAAACCGATTGTAGATGAATATATGAAAAATAAGGAGGAAATTAAGTAATGTTAAGATATTTATTAAATGTATATGTAGGTAAACAAATTTTTGATTCAAGTCAACCAAAAGTGAAAGATGACGACGGTATGGCTCAACAATTCGAAGAAGGATTCGGCCTTTCAAGAAATGCTATGAAATTAGCTGGTGGACTTGAATTAGTAGGTTCTATCTTCTTATTCTTAAGTGCTTGCAACAAATCTTTATCAAGATTAGGTTCAGTACTTGTAGGTTCGGTTATGACAGTTGCAGCATATAAACACTATGAAGCTGGACATGGCTTTAAAGGTGCTAAACATGCTTTAACACTTTTAGGTTTATCTGCATTAAGTTTCGTTGATACATTAGGTAAGAAAAAATAATATACAATCTTTAAATCTGGTACATTAAGATGTACCAGATTTTTTGTTTTAAACAAAATTAGGAAAATGCAAAAGAAAATCTGCCATCATCATTATTATATATTATTCAATTTATGGTAGGAATTCTTTATATTTAAAAAGTAATATTTTTTTAAAATGTCATAAATAAAAACTATATACACAGGTAATTTTTTTGTAAAATGTACGCTGTAAGGCTTGATATATAAGGGTTTTTCGTAAAGTTGGAAATGTTGAAAAGTGATTGTTTGAAAATTTATTGAATGTTTTTAAAAGTCATTATAAAATAATAAATATTATTAAATCATTGTGTTGAAAGGGAAAAATGCTATAGATACTAAAGATTGCACAATATACCAATTCAACTATTTATTAGATTATTTTAAGGAGTTGATTTGCAATGGAATCAGTATCAGTACCAATCAGAAACATCGTTGAATTAGTTGTTACAACTAGGAAATCAAAAGATTATATCGCAAATATCAAAAGTCAATTTGCACTCTCGTTCGAAGAAATATATATTTTAGTTTATATATATAAAGGAGAAAAAGATTGTTACAACGTTAAAGATATCATTAAACAATCTAAATTTAAGCCATATTATATTTCAAAAGCCGTGCAAAACTTAAAAGAAAAAGGACTTATTTCTAAAAAGAGAAATGATCAAGATGAGAGAACAGTTGCGTTACAAGTATCAAAAGTTCAACATAAAAAGATAAAAAAATTATTAATGGAAATTGAAGCTGAAATACTATAATAATATCGAGAAGCGGGATAAAGAAATCTTTTTAGTAAAAGATGCTCTGTCCCGCTTTTTTATACTATGTAGTTAAATGTTAAATGATATATTATATGTATAAACAAACGAATTTATTTAAGAAGATATCGTAAAAGGAGAACCTCTATGGGCGAATTATTAAATGTTAAACCGAAAAGTCAATTATTTCCTATACCAATGGTTATGGGGTGTGAAGGTACGGCAAGTTCGATGCTGCTTAATTTCTATAATAAAGATATTAATGCAACGACTATTATGAGTAAGTGGCCAACACATTCAGATAACCCAGAAAAGGGATATGTAGGCAATCATTTTCTAATCAAATTTGGCCATCACCAAACTATTTTTCCAAATGTACTTGCAGAATTTCTAAATAGATATGATTCAGAAATTATTGATGGTACGGGTACTGAACTTGAAGATCTAGAGAAGATAATTGATAAAGGTCATCCGGTTGTAATATATCATACGACATTAGGAGCTAAACCGATTCGCAAAATTTTTAAAATCGGTGATAAAGGTAAATCCTATGTTACAAATATCCATGTAACTTTATTAATTGGATATGATGATGAGTATTACTATTATATAGATCCTTTATGGAAGCAAATACTGGGATATGCATATATACCAGCATTATGGCCATCCAAATATCAAATTATCAAAATGAAAAAAAATAAAATGAAGATGAGTTATAATACGCCAGGAAAAATGTGTATTTACAAAAAAATATAATTATTTTTAAAATATTATGTCATAATGTTGTAACATTTGTTATGATATGGTTATAAATTTTAAAAAGAGGTGTTTAAATGTCTACTAAATTAAAGTTACTAATTATAGGAATTGTAGTAGCCTTTCTTGCAATAGTAGGAATTGGTGGCGCAGCAACATAATATTTTCTAACAAATACGCCAAAGAATACATATTTATTAAGTGAACAAGAATCAGCAAAATCTTGGAAAGAATACTTTAACGACAGATTTGAAAACGAAACTGAATTCCAAGATAAAATGAAAGATGAATCTTATGAAACATCATTCAAATTTGGAGCAGAAGTATCAGATTCATTAGTTTCTCAATTAGGCATACCAAAGTCAGTTATCGACTCAACGAATATTGTCTTTAATGTTGGGCATGATCCTAAAGCGAAAAACTCTAAATTAGGTATTGAACCTACAATTGCAGACAACAAGATTGGTAACTTCCAATGGAGCGCAGACAAAAATAATCAATATTTAGAAACACCATTATTTAAAGACATATATAAAGTAAAAAATAATGAAATTAAAAAAGGAATCGAAAAAGCTACTGGTGAATCATTAGATTCAACAGACGGACAAGAAATTACAAATGATTCTTTAAATTTAAATACGATCTTATCTAGCTCTCAAATCTCTCAAGATCAAATCGACAAAATCTCAAAAAGATATAGTGACTTATTTGTTGATCAATTAGATGACGATAACTTTGAAAAAGATAAAGAAAAAGTTAAGATTTTTGATGATGAAAAAGAATTGAAAAAAGTAACAATGAACTTAAGTGAAAAAGATACTAAGAAAATCGTTGTAGCAATTCTTGAAGAAGCTAAAAAAGATGAAGATATTAAAAACATCGTAGAAAAACAAGGTAATGTAAAAGAGTATGATAAAGAAATTAAAGATTTATTGAAGAAAGCTAAAGACGAAGATGTAAAAAATTATCCTAAAGTGAAATCTATCATCTACGTAGACGGTAAAGAAATCTTGAAACGTGACTTAACAATTACAAATAAAGATAATGAAAAAGTTAGAATTCAAGGTACAAATGTTATCGATGATGGCGTACAAGTAGATTATAAAGTATCAGCACCAGGTGAAGACGGTGAACTTACACTTAAAGGTAAATCAACTGGTAAAGATGAAATTAGCGATAAATATGATTTAGAAATCAAAGAAAATTCATACTCAACAACAACATTAAAATTAGATAATAAATCTAAAGTTGATGGAGATAAACGTACAGATAAAGGTAAAGTGACGATTGCACCATCTAGCGGTCAAAGCTTAGACTTAAATTACGACCATAATTTAACAACAGACACTAAAAACAATCAACAAAAACAAAAATTAAATGTTGATTTCGATGTGAATGGTGAAAATATTAAATTAATTATGGATGGTAAAACTGAACTGAAAAAAGACATTAAATTCAAGAAAGATGGCGCGATTGACTTTAATACATTATCAGACTCAGAAGTTGATGATTTAACAAAAGAAATAGAAGATAAGCTACAAGATTTAGGAGAAGATCTTGCGAAAGATATTCAATAATTAGAGAGGAGTGGTTATATGTCGACAATAAAATTGTTCAACATATACCACTCTTTTTTAATTAAAAAGTGGTATTTGATTGCATATATTTTATTATTATTTTTAGCTGTGTTGGCCGTTATGATTGGGGTTAACCAAGTAAATGAAAAAGATCAGGCGTTTACAATTGGAATCGTAGATAAAGACCAATCTAAAGAAACAAAGTTAATTTTAAATGCGATAGGTGATGGGCAATCACTCGGAAATGATTTGTCTATAAAGCATTATAATGAAGAGAAAGCTCGACAACTATTATCAAAAAAGAAAATTGATGGCTACTTTGTCTTTAAAGATGGCATGACGAAAGCATTTTATAAAAATGGTGAATTACCAATAGTTGTGAATACATATGATAAACAATCAGTTGAAAGTATTATTATTTTGCAGTTAACAGATTCGGTATATAGCAGGTTAATGTTGTCGATGGGTGGGGCGATGTCATATACATCTCTTTATCCTAGTGCATCCGAAAATGAATTGTTAACGATGATGACAGATATGTTATTTACTGGGTTAAATAGAAGCGGCTCCTTTGACGATGAGCCTATCAAAGTATTTGATACGTTCAGTTATTATACAATTTCAACTTATTTTGTATCTATCTTTTTCTTTTTCTTTTCAATTTTTAGCATTTTAAAAATGAATCAAAAAGATGCATTAAAAGAACGATTAAGTATGTATCATTTTTCTTATGAAAAGTTAACAATTGTAAGAGGTGTGTTTAGTCTTTTCTATACAACACTTTGGAGCATACTTGGTTTATGGGTCATCATACATTTTCTTAAACCAGAATTTGAAATGTATAATATTGGGCAACTTATCTTAGATATTGCTTATTATTTAGTCATGATATTTTTAGTATTTCTCTTTATAGATATTGCGTTTAGAAATATATTGAATTATTTGTTTAAAGTTTTATTAACGCTAGTAATCTTATTGTTATCTGGCGCTGTGATTCCAATCATTTATTTGAAAAGTTTGAGTGCAGGATTGATTGAAGCATTACCATTTTCCATTGTGTTTAATCAGCTAGTAGAAATGCTTTTAAATAATTACATCATTGACACACATCCAATGTATTATTGGCATTTAGGTATTATGCTCGTATTAGTAATCTCTGCTTTGTATTGGAGGTATCGCCGATGAAATCAATCTTTCATTTAGTTGTTAAAAAGCAATGGAAACAATATGTAACTTTAGTGGCGTTACTGTTAATAACAATATTGATCATTGTAGGTGTTCAAGCATCTAGTAATCAATTATTTAAAATGCCAATAGCAGTTCAAGATTTGGATGAATCTCAATCTTCAAAAGAGCTAGTGCACACTTTAGAGCAAACAAAATATTTAGAAGTTATACGTTTGCCAAAGAATGAGGCATATATTGAAGATGTCATTCAAAAAAAGCAAGCAATCGTAAGCTTACAAATACCTGATGATTTTAGTGAACGGTTAAAGGAAAATCGTTTGCGTGATAGCATTCCGTTATATTACAAAGATGATTTCATTGGAGAAATTGCATTAGAAGTGACGAGTAAAGCTTTATACAAACAGCAAATACCCGTCATTATTGAGGATCATTTGAAGAAATCTAAACAAGATGTATCGATGCAAGAAATTAAAAAAGCATATATTAAACATACACCTCACTCTAAAATGGAACACCATGCAGTTCAAAAGCATTCAGATGTTTCGATTGGTGCAGCAGTATATGTTGCATTACTCTTAATCGTAAGTTGTAGTCAAATTGTATTGCATCAACGACTGAAACAAAATGCTGCACTAGAGCGATTAATGATGTTTAATGGCACAAAATTAAAATTATTTACGTATTATATATTGAGTCATGTCATATTATTATTCGCGATTGTAGTCATCACGAGTTTACTACTATCATGGTCATTAAGCATTGTATTTTATTTAGTCTTATTGATGACATTGTTTATATATGAAAGTGTCTTAAGTATATTCTTATTTAAAATAAATACGCTTAGTCATAAATTTTTTATGTCTATCATATGGTCTATCGCAATAAGTTGTCTATATTTGTATTTTCAAGTTTAGGAGGTGTATACATGATTACAATAGAGCATTTATCAAAGAAGTATAAAGATAAAGAAATTTTCCATGACTTTAATACAACATTTAAGGATAAAACACTTACTGTATTATTAGGGGAAAATGGTGCGGGTAAGTCGACATTGCTAAGAATGATTACAGCATTAGAAAATCCAGATAGTGGAGATATCCGTTATTTTGGGAAAAAGTTAAGCAATAAAAAAATCAAAGAAATCATAGGTTATATACCTCAAGATATTGCACTATTTGAACATATGACAGTTAACGAAAATATAGAATTTTTTAAAGCATTAAATAAACAACCTATATCTTCAGAGCTTATAGAAGATTACTGTAATCAGTTAAATTTATATGAAAGAAAAGCAAAAATTTCTTCGCTTTCTGGAGGAACAAAACGTAAAGTTAATTTATTAATCGGACTGCTCGGAAATCCAAGTATATTAATTTTAGATGAACCAACAGTAGGTATTGATTTGAAATCCAGATTTGATATTCATAAATTATTAAATCATTTAAAAACAACAAGACTCATTATATTAACAACTCACCATTTAGATGAAGTCGAAAGCTTAGCAGATGAAATTAAGTTAATCGGTAAAGATCCATTCTATAGAAATATATTAACCGATAAATCTTGGACATTTGAAGACAGTCTTGTATTGTGAATAAGGCGGTCGTTAGTAACAAAAGTCGGTGGAATTGTAACTAAGAGCCGCCATAGTAACAAAAGTCGTCGGAATTGTAACTAAGGACGCCTATAGTAACAAAAGTCGGTGGAATTGTAACTAAGAGCACCTATAGTAACAAAAGTCGGTGGAATTGTAACTAAGGAGGCCGTTAGTAACAAAAGTCGGTGGAATTGTAACTAAGGACGCCTATAGTAACAAAAGTCAGTGGAATTGTAACTAAGGAGGTCGTTAGTAACAAAAGTCGGTGGAATTGTAACTAAGGACGCCTATAGTAACAAAAGTCGGTGGAATTGTAACTAAAGCGACCGTAAGTAATTAAAAAAATCATCATAATTTAAAACATACTAAGGTTATTCAAACAATGATCTTAGTATGTTTTTTTGATTATATTTATCTGAAATTTTAGAAAAAGAAAAACGTATTGCAAAACATATTTTTAAAGTGTATTCTTATTTAATGTATCGGAATTAAATGTTTTTGGGAGGTCCTTTAATGGAAACACTTTGGGTAGTTATTAATATTATTGTTTTCTTATTATTTATTGGGTTATTAGTTCATTTAAATAAGAAACATGTAAAGTTCTCTAAACGTGTTCTTATAGGTTTAGGAATAGGGATTGTGTTTGGTTTAGCTTTACATCTTATTTACGGTGTAGATTCTAAAGTAACAGAGTCGACAGCTTCATGGTTTGATATTGTAGGTACTGGTTATGTAAAACTATTACAAATGATCGTTATGCCACTTATCTTTATATCAATTGTTTCAGCTTTTACTAAAATAACAATTGGTCAAAACTTTGCTAAAGCTGGCGCTTGGATATTTACATTCTTATTAGGAACAGTTGCTGTTGCAGCTTTAGTTGGTATTATTTATGCGATGCTATTCAATTTAGATGCATCACAAATAGATTTAGGTAGTGTGGAAAATAGTCGTGGTCAAGAAATAGAACAAACTTCTAAAGATATGACGGCTAATAATTTACCATCACAAATTCTTGAATTGTTACCTGCAAATCCATTTTTAGATTTCACAGGTGCTAGAGGAACTTCAACAATAGCGATTGTTATATTTGCAGGATTTGTTGGATTTAGTTTCTTACGTGTGATGAGAAAAGAACCTGAAAAAGGTAGCTTAATCAAAAGAGGTATAGATGCGATTTATGCCTTAGTTATGGGAATTGTTACTTTTGTATTAAGATTAACACCTTACGGAATTTTAGCGATTATGACTAAAACGGTGATGACAAGTAACTTTGAAGCAGTATGGACATTAGGTAAGTTTGTTGTCGCATCGTATGCAGCATTAATTACAATGTTCATCATCCATTTAATCTTAGTATCTGTTGTTGGTTTAAACCCAGCTACTTATGTTAAAAAAGCTAGTGAAACGTTATTATTCGCGTTTACGTCTAGATCAAGTGCAGGAACGTTACCATTAAATGTTCAAACACAAACAACTAGACTAGGTGTTCCAGAAGGTATTGCTAACTTTGCAGGTTCATTCGGTTTATCAATCGGACAAAATGGCTGTGCGGGTATATATCCAGCGATGTTAGCTATGATGATTGCGCCAAGTGCAGGTATTGACATTGATTTACCGTTTATCTTATCTGTAATCGGTGTTGTAGTCATCAGTTCATTTGGTGTAGCAGGTGTAGGTGGCGGTGCAACATTTGCCGCTATACTCGTACTTTCAACATTGAATTTACCTATTGCTTTAGCAGGGGTATTAATTTCAGTTGAGCCATTAATCGATATGGGTAGAACAGCATTGAATGTTAATGATTCAATGTTAGCTGGTACAGCTACTGCTAAAATTACAGGACAATTGGATGAAGAAAAATACAATGACCAAGACTTCAATGAACTTGGAGAATCATATTAATCATTAATTTTATACAGGCACATACTGATACCGATCGTGAATTTCAGTATTGCCTGTTTTTTATAAAAACTTATAGGTATGCTCGGATATATATTGAAAGCAAATAAATACAATGATAAAGTGATATTAAGGAGTGTGGACACGATGAGTAGAGATTTATTTATTAAGAATGAATTCCAACAAAAATGGGTTAATAAAATAGAAAATCATAAAGCGTCATTACAAAAACACGCTGAAAAAAATGATTTAAATTCAGAATTTCCATATGAAAATATTAATTGGTTAATTGATGAAGGCTATACAAAAATTGTACTTCCAAAATCATATGGTGGCGAAGGTGCGACACCAGAAGATATCATTTTATTCCAAGAAACATTAGGTAGAATTGATGGTGCGACGGCATTAGCCATTGGTTGGCATATGGGTGTAGTTGGTCAAATTTATCAAGAAAAATTATGGACGCAAGATTTATTAGATGAATTTGCTGAAGAAGTATTAAATGGTGCGATTGTTAATAGAGCTGTAAGTGAAGCGGAAACAGGCAGTCCAACTCGAGGCGCACGTCCAAGTACACATGCTGATCGTGACGGAGACCATTACATTATAAATGGTGTTAAGACATTTACAACAATGAGTCAAAGGTTAACGCATTTTCTTGTTGGTGCATATGTACCAGAAAAAGAAGCACTCGGATTCTTTTTAATACCAAGAGAATCTGAAGGATTATCAATAGCAGAGAATTGGAATATGGTAGGTATGCGTGCTACTGAAAGTCATGATTTAGTGTTAGATGATGTTAAAGTTCATGAGAAATACTTAGTAGAAGTTGCGAATGGTCCAAGAGGCAATAATATCAACCCATGGAATCTACATATTCCAGCAGTATACTTAGGTATTGGGCAAGCAGCACGAGATTATGCTGTTGATTTTGCGAATGAATATAGTCCTGGAAGTATCGATGGCGTAATTGCTGATATTCCAGCTGTTCAACAAAATATTGGTCAGATGGAATTAGAATTAACGACTGCAAGACATTATATATATAGTGTAATCAATAAATATTTAAATCCTTCTATTACAGATGCAGTTATAGATGTTGAATTAGGTGCAGCTAAACATGTTGTTGTTAATCACTCTATTAAAATCATCGATATCGCGATGAGAATTGTAGGTGCGAAAAGCTTACAAATGGAAAGGCCATTGCAACGCTATTATAGAGATATAAGAGCTGGCTTACACAATCCGCCGATGGATGATGTAACCATTACAAAATTAGCTAAAAAAGCTAGAGAAGAAAGAAGTAAACTTAAATAAAAGGATTGGGTTGGGACATAACATCATGTCTCAACCCAATTTTTTATTATAATTGATCTGTTTGTATGACTTTTTTACGTTTTTTACGTCTTGGTTTCATGCCTACTGACATATATAGTACGACAACCAAGATGACAATCATGCCAATAAGTTGCCACAATCCAAATGGTACTTTTAACCATAGAACTGAAGATATAACTGCTGTTACGGGTTCAAGCACACCAAATAATGCAGTTGTTTGTGGGCTAATATACTTCACGCTTTCTAAATACATCCAAAAAGCAAACATCGTTCCGAAAGTGATCACAAAGATGAAATAAATCACACCTTGAACATCTAATAAATGCCAAGGAAATGAGAAGTCTAAGTTGAAAATTGAAAGTGCAATACCGCCAATAAACATTGACCAACCGATAACAACAAGAGATGGCCAATTTAAAAATAATTTAACAGCATATACAGTATAAAAAGCAGCTGCACAAGCTGTTATTAATCCCCAGACGATTGCATTTGGAGGGACTGATAATGTGGCATAATCACCATTTGTTAATAATAAGCTCGTTCCAAATAGTGAACACACAATAATGATGATATCTGTTATTCTAAATTTGCTTTTTCTAGTGATCAGTAAATATAGTAATATGACGACTGGTGCTAAAAATTGTAACAAAGTAGCGATTGCAACATTACCTTTATCAATGGTCGCCATAAATGTGTATTGCACACCTAACATGCCGAATAAAGCATATATAATCAATTGAAATAATGAATGTTTGACTCTAAATATATTTGTTAAAGGATGTTTCTGAATTAATTTTGCAATGAGCAAAAGGAAAAATCCACTTAATATCAATCTTTCAGCTACAAATAATGAAACAGGTAAATGATATTCTGTAAATAACTTTTCAGTAACTGTTCCACCTAATCCCCAAAAAGTAGCGCCAAGCATCACTAATAAAGTACCTTTTAGTTGTTTGTTTTGCACTTATAAGCCCCTCGATTCTAAAAGATGTTAATTAATTAATTAATTAATTTTAGCATTTGATAAATTATTAAACAATAAGTTGAAATGTTTTACTTGCAATTTTATAATATGCGTTCTTATAATGAACATAATGAGTTAAAAGTGAGGTTTCCGCATGAAATTTGTATTAATATCAGTTGGTATACTTGCTACTATATTAGGATTTGCTGGCGCTGTATTGCCGTTATTACCTACAACACCTTTTATATTATTAGCAGTATTTTGTTTTGCTAAAAGTTCAGATAAATTCCATAGTTGGTTAGTAAGCACAAAAGTTTATAAAGAATATGTAGAAGATTTTCAAAAATATAGAGGGTACACTTTAAAGAAAAAATTTGAACTGCTTATAAGTGTATATATCGTAGTAGGCTTTTCAATTTGGATGGTTGATCATTTTTATATTCGCATAGGTCTTTGCATCATGTTATTCTTCCAAACTGTTGTATTATTCACTTTTGTTAAAACTTTACCAAGTAAAAATAAATCATAATATTAAAATATCGATAAAATGACGTAACGTCTTTTATCGGTATTTTTTTGTTGTATTTGCATACATCATTATTATTGTAAAATAGAATAAAAAAGTTATATAAATTTAAAAATTCTATTGCTATATAGATTGAAGGGTTATATAATAGACAAAGATGAAAATGAGAGTCATTATCAATTGGGAGGATAATTATGAAGAAACTTTTAGTGTTTATTATGGCTTTAGCATTAGTTGTTGCTGCTTGTGGCAATAAATCTGATGAGAAAGAGAGCAGCAGTAAAACAAAATCAAGTAAAGAGACAGTAAGTTATAAATTAGACGACGGTAAAAAAATAGATATCCCGAAAAACCCTAAACGTATTGTTGTATTAGCACCATCATACGTTGGTGGCTTATTACACTTAGGTGTTAAACCTGTGGGTGTACCAGCTTCTACAGATCAAACACCAATACTTAAAGATAGAATTAAAGGTATTGAAAAAGTTAGTGAAGACAATGTTGAACAAGTAGCTAAATTAAAACCAGACTTAATCATTACATATAACGCAGATAAAAACTTAAAGAAATATAATAAAATCGCTCCAACAATTCCTTACGACTATGCAAAACACAATTACTTAGACATGCAAGTAGAATTAGGTAAATTAGTTGGTAAAGAAGATAAAGCTAAACAATGGGTAGAAAAATGGAAGAAAGAAACTTCTAAAGACGGGAAAGAAATTAGAGATAAAATCGGCGAAGATACTACAGTATCAGTTATTGAAGCATTCCAAAAAGACATCTATACTTACGGTGAAAACTGGGGTAGAGGAACAGAAGTATTATACCAAGCATTCGGTTTAGCAATGCCAGAAAGCATTGAAAAAGATGTTAAAAAAGACGGTTGGAAAAAAATCTCTCAAGAAGAAATTGAAAAATATTCAGGAGATTACTTATTCTTACCAGTAACAAAAGGACAAGCAAAACCAGAATTCACTAAAACTGAATCATGGAAATCAATTCCAGCAGTTAAAAATGATAAAGTCATCGAAATTGATGCACAAACATTCTGGTATAACGATCCATATTCATTAGAAATGCAACGTAAATACTTAAAAGATGAAATTCTTAAAAAAGCTGAATAATCAATAGCAAATGCTATAACACCGATTCTCATTATCAGAATATAAAAAGCAGGGACGTCAGTCTCTGCTTTTTTATTGTTCAGGACATAACGCACGAAGACTGAGAGATATCGTGCGCAAGAGTACAAAATCAAGGTGTAACGCACGAAGACTGAGAGATATCGTGCGCAAGAGTACAAAATCAAGGTGTAACGCACGAAGCCTGAAAGATATTGTGCGGTAAGGTACAAAATCAAGGTGCAACGCACGAAGACTGAAAGATATCGTGCACTAAGGTACAAAATTAGGGTGTAACGCACGAAGACTGAAAGATATCGTGCGCAAAGGTACAAAATTAGGGTATAACGCACGAAGACTCTCAAACATTATACAACAAAAATAAAAAGCAGGGACCCCCGATGTCCCTGCTTTTAATATAGTTCATTATTTTGTTTCTTTCACGTATTGATCGTTAATTGTATGAATGGTTAAGCCTACGATATTCTTGTTGTGTTTTGCGAATGGTAAGCTTGCTAAGTAACCTACAATAAATGCGATAAAGAAACCGATAACGGATACTGTAAATGGTGTGATATCTGTTTTTCCTACAAAGTAAGAAACGATTGCTGCGACGATTAGTCCGATGATAACACCATAAGTATTGGCTTTCTTAGTGAATATACCTACTGCAAACACGCCGGCAATTGGTACACCGAATAGTCCTGTTACAAGTAAGAATAAATCCCAAGTTTCGTTTGTTTTTTGATTAATTAAGTATAATGATGCTAATGTACCAAAGACACCTGCAAGAATAATGATGATTCTTGCTAATAATACATCATTTTTAGCGTTATTTGTTTTAGAAAATCTTTGTTTTAAATCGACAACTACACAGGCTGAAATTGAGTTCAAGCTTGAAGAAATTGTTGATTGTGCTGCAGCAAATATAGCAGCGATTAATAATCCGCCAACAAATGGTGGAATTTGTGTCAGAATGAAATAAGGTACGATAGCTGATGTATTAAATCCTTCTGGTAAAGATGTAACATTATTATAGAAGGAATACAACACAGTTCCCATTCCGTAGAAGATAGGGATTGTAATAAATGCTAATAACCCGTTAGTCCATAACGATTTGTTTGTTGATGATATTGAACCAGTTGTTTGATAACGTTGAACGATATCTTGGCTGGCAGTGTATTGGTGTAAGTTATTAAAGATAGAACCAATAAATATAATTGGAATTGCAGCGGCAGCAGTCCCGAATTTCCAGTTATCCACTGAAACAAACTTCTTATCTTGTACAGCTTCATTTAAGACTGTACCGAAGTTTCCATCAATTTGGAAAGCACCTAAGAAGATAACGGCAACAGCACCACCTAATAAGATAATACCTTGAATAACGTCGCTCCAAATAACCCCTTCTATACCGCCCATAAACGTATAGATAACACATAATAATCCAACTAACGCTGCGATTAAATATGGGTTAATATCTGAAACGGAAGTGATTGCTAATGTTGGTAAATAAATAACAATCGCAACACGACCAATATGGAATAATGTAAATGCTAAAGATCCAATAACACGCATTGTGATACCAAATCTTTCTTCCAAATATTCATAAGCTGTTGTTACATCAAGCTTTCTGAAGAATGGAATATAGAAATAAATTAGTAATGGAATGATCGCGATAATGGCGATATTTCCAGCTGCATAAGACCAGTCTGTATTAAATGCTCTTTCTGGTGTTCCCATATAAGTAATCGCACTTAAAGTTGTCGCATAAATTGAGAATCCAACTGCCCATGCAGGGACTCTACCTTTTGCTTTGAAGAATGCGTCTGTATCTTGACCAGCTCTTTTTGTAAAATATACACCTACTAATAACGTTGCAATTAAATATAAAATTAATGCAATCCAGTTTCCTGTACCAAATCCTACTTCATTCATAATATGACATCCCCTTTGTACATCAAATAATTATAAATTGTATTTAGAAACAAGTTCTTTAACTTTTTGGAGTGATGCTTCATCTAATGGCGCGAGTGGTCGTTTAGTTGTACCTGCCTCAATGCCATTTTCATTTAGTACAGCTTTCAAAGTAGGGTAAATACCTAAAGCTAATACTTGCTCAATAATATCGTTTGTTTCATGTTGAATTTCATATGCTTGTTCAATTTTGCCTTCTTTAGCTAAATTAAAGATTTGTCTAGCACGTTGTCCATTGATGTTATAAGTTGAACCAATCGCACCATCTACACCTGACACAGCAGCTTGAATAAGCATTTCATCAAAGCCAGAAAGTATTAATTTGTCTGGGAATGCTTTTCTAATTCTTTCTAATAAGTAGAAGTCAGCTGCAGTATATTTAATACCGATGATTTTTTCATTTTCGAAAAGTTCTTCAAATTGTTGTATAGATAAGTTAACGCCAGTTAATGCTGGAATTGAATAAATAATCATTTCATTACCAGTAGCTTCAATGATGGCATTGTAGTAATACTTGATCTCTTCAAATTTGAATGGGTAATAAAATGGTGTTACAGCTGATAATGCATCATAACCTAATTCTGTAGCAAATTTACCTAATTCGATCGATTCGTTTAAATCTAATGCACCAACTTGTGCGATTAATTTAGCGTCTGATCCTACTTCGTCTTTAACAATTTCAAAGACTTTCTTCTTCTGTTCAGTATTCATTAAGAAATTTTCACCAGAACTACCATTTACATATAAACCATCTACTTGTTGTTTATCGATATTTTGGCGAATGATTTGTCTTAAACCTGATTCTAAAATATTGCCTTCCTCATCAAATGGCACGAGTAATGCAGAATATAATCCTTTCATTTAAAAAAACTCCTTTATATTTATTAATTGATAATATTGTCAGACCAATTTATAATCATATTGTAAGCGAATACATATTCTTCTGTCAATCGTTTTATTATTTGATACATCACTTATGATAAAATAAATAATTAAGAGGAGGTAGGTAAAATGATGAAACGAACATCACTCGTTGATGTGGCTGTTGAAAAATTAAAAGAATATATAGCAGAACATCAATTTGATAATGGAGATAAACTACCTTCAGAGAAAATGCTTATCGAACAATTAGGGGTGAGTCGCACAGTTGTGAGAGAAGCGATTAGTCGCTTGCAGCAAAGTGGTCTCATTCAAGTTAAATCAGGAAGTGGCATGTTTATAACAGAGAAGAATAAACATTTATCAATGCTTTTTGAGTCACATATGAAAGTGCATGGTTTTAAAATTAAAGAATTACTTGAAGTGCGGAAAATATTAGAACTAGGTGCGATACGTCTTTTAATAGAAAATAAAATCGTGATCGATGCGAATAAACTAAGAGATTTGAATGATATTTATTATGAGTCTTTCAACAAATCTCAAAAATTCGCGCATTATGATTCAGCATTTCATGAAACGATTATTATCTTTACTGAAAATCAAACATTAATCACGATGAGTAAAGTTATTAAAGAGTATTTCGATAAGAACCAGTTTAATCAAATCGTTGATAAAGAAGATATAGAAAAATCTTACAAAGAACATGCTGATTTAATAGAAGCAATTGAGAAACAAAATTTAACTTTAGCACATGACATTATTAATAAACATCTGTCTAGAGTCGTTGAGTGGATAGAAGAATTGGAGCAAAAATGATGGGTAAATTAGATAAGATTGAAGTCCAAAGTTTGAAGTCGCAAGTATTACAAGAAATTAAACAATATATTTTGGATAAAGGCATGACAGAAGGGGATCGCTTACCGACAGAACGTGCATTTACTGAAATGTATGGCGTGAGTCGTTCAGTTGTAAGAGAAGCTTTGAGTTATCTTGAACATACAGGTGTGATCGAGACGGTTCAAGGAAGAGGAACGGTAATCAAAGCACCAGATATCTCTAGTTTAGTTGAAGGATTTCTATTTAGTTTTCAAGTCGCAAATGGTTCGAAAAATGATTTACTGTCATTGAGAATTATTTTTGAATGTGCAGCTATTGAAGAAATCGTTAAATTGGATAAGGATATCAGTGATTTAAAAGCAATTGTAAATGAAGATGTTATCAATCATTATGAGAATGATAAGGCATTTCATCAAACGTTACTAAGCGCTACAGGAAATGTATTATTTGAACAATTAAGCTCTGTTATTCAGTCTTACTTCTATCATATTGAAGAAGAAGGGAAAGAAATTAATTATATTCAAACGAATGAAATGCATAAGAAAATTATCGAAGCAATTGCCAATAAAGATGTTCAATTAGCTAAAGAACTTATGACGACACATTTGTCTATTTAGGAGGATATTATGAAAATTGCAATTGATATAGGTGGCACATTTATTAAAGCTGGCGTGATTGATGACCACCACACAATACATAGTTATCAAAAAATTGAAACACCACATAATAAAGATGGGGGTATTGTTGAAGCGGTTAAGGGAATCGTTGAATCATATACAAAAGAATTTAACTTAAATAAACCAGAAGTCGGTATTTCTACTGCAGGTGTCGTTGATTCACATAAAGGTGAAATTACATATGCTGGACCTACGATACCATACTATAATGGTACAAATTTTAAACAATCATTAGCACATATAGCTGGTAATGTAGCGGTTAATAATGATGTATCATGCGCGTTACTTGGTGAATTGTTAACATTTGATAGAGCAGTTCAATCGATATTTTTAATGACAATTGGTACGGGTATAGGTGGCGCATATTATGAAAATCAATTACTAAAAGGTAAAAAGTATAGAGCATGTGAAATAGGCTATTTACTTTATGACAAAGAAACGAATACAACATATGAAGATAGAGGCTCTACGACAGCTTTAAAAAAATTAATCAGTGCCAATTACAATGAAGAAATACAAGTCGAGAAATTATTTGATTTGGCGTATCAAAATGATGAAAAAGCTCAAGACATCCTTAATCAATGGGCTAAGCACGTAGCAGAAGGTATTGCGCAAGTTCAAATTATGTTTGATCCAGAAATAATACTGATTGGCGGAGGTATTTCTAAACAAGAAGAAAGACTACTTTCATTGATTGAACCATTTATCGATGATTATTTACCAACTGATTATGGTCATGCCAAAATTGAAGTCACTTCAAAAGGAAATGATTCAGCTTTATATGGTGCAATTTCTAGTTTATAAAATAATTGTTAACCTGTAATTTACATTGGTTAACAATGTGGTATAATATCGTTATCTTATATTAGGAGTGAAGAATTTGAAAACTAAAGATATCGTTATTATAGCAATGTTTACTGCTTTTATTTCAGTATTAGCATTTATACCACCAATTCCATTACCGTTTATGCCGGTACCAATCGTTCTACAAAATATTGGTATTATATTAGCGGGATGTTTATTAGGATATAAAAGAGGTACATTAAGTGTTATTATCTTCTTGTTACTTGTTGCAACAGGACTGCCATTATTATCAGGTGGTAGAGGCGGACTAGGTGTATTCTTTGGTCCATCTGCTGGTTACTTATTCGGCTACCCAGTTGTTGCATTTTTAATTGGATTCTTTATAGATAGAAAGTGGAAAGAGCTCTCGTTTACATATGCGTTAACAATTAATATTGTCATTGGGGTTCTATTCCTTAATTTAATTGGCGGATTTGTGATGGGTGAGTTTATGAATATTTCAATCGCTAAAAGATACATATTAGCAGCAACGTTCTTACCAGGTGATATTGTTAAAGCAATATTAGCAACTATGTTATTATTTAGCTTGAAGAACGTACCCGAAATAAAACGTTTAAGAAATACTTAATGAGGTGAATAACGATGGTTTCATTTAAAGATATAGAAACAGATGGAAAGGTTTTGACTGAAACAAATAGATATATACATTATCAAACATTGGATAAACGTATTCAGTATGATTCTAACAAAATTGTATATAAAGAAATGCCAGACATAGATACGTTTAAAGCAGATGAAGCAATGTTGAAAGAAATCCATGAAAAAAATAATCAGCCTTTTCTTAAATTTGTCTTTCCTGAAAATGAAACAATCGATATTGAATTAAGAGAATATTTAAAATTTCAAGGTTATGAAACAGGTTGGTTAGAATTATATATCAATGCTGAGAAGAACTTTGAACGTGATGCCAATCAAGACATTGAAGTTGTTCTAACGAATGAGGATAACATTGTTGATTTCTTGAACGTATCATATGAACAAGATGAAGCATATGGCAAAGATTATGCAGAGCTTAAAGTTGAATTAAATAAAAAACAATTACATAGTGATAATCCGATTCAAGTATTATCTTATTATAAAGGTAAGCCCGCAGGTATGTTGCTTATATGGATGAATGAGAAGTATGTAGAATTAGATAGCTTTGGTGTTCGAGAAATATATAGAAGGTTAGGTATAGGAACGAAAATGCAAGCCTTCGTAGCAGAAATCGCTAAAGATAAACCGATAATTCTTGTAGCTGATGGTGAAGATACAGCTAAAGATATGTATAAAAGACAAGGTTATATTTATAGTGGATTTCAATTTGAAACATTAAAAGAATACAAATAAAAACAGGTTGAGGCAGCAATGATGTCTCAACCTGTTTACTTATTGTTAGGATTGGTTTTGTATTCTATTAGCGTGGCTATATACATTAAAGCTGCCATCTCTTATAAATCCAACGGCTGTTATATTTAAATCATGTGCTAATCCAATTGCTAAGTTAGTTGGTGCTGATTTAGACAAGATGATGCCGACACCAATTTTAGATGCTTTGATTAATATTTCCGAGGAAATTCTTCCGCTAAAGATGAGTACTTTATTTCTGATTGGAATGTCATGTTCTATACAATAGCCATATAATTTATCTAATGCGTTATGTCTACCAATATCGGATCGATGTAAATAGAAGCCATCTCCTTCACTTATGGCCGCATTATGCAAACCACCTGTTTCTTTGAAAATCTTACTTTCTTCATGTAGTTTATCCATCATAGTTATGATTTGTTGAGGCGTAATGTTTATTTTAGACTGTGACACTTTAGCTGTTACAGCATCGTTATTAAAATAGAACGCTCTACTTTTACCACAACACGACGAAATCATGCGTTGTGTATTCTTTTTGAAATTGACATCAATCTCTTTCGTGAGTTCTACATGTGCAAAACCTTTAGAATCGTCTATTGAAATAGATTTAATTTCAGATTTCTTCTTTATAACTCCTTCAGAAGCAATAAATCCGAGCACGAGTTCTTCTAAATCTTTAGGTGAACAAACGATTGTTGCAAACTCTTCTCCGTTTATAATAATCGTAATAGGAAATTCTGTTACGTAGCTATCCGTTGTCTCAATAAATTGACCGTTTTGGTATTTTAATATTGGCAGATTGTAAGTCATATTTTGCTTCATAATAATTCCCCATTTAAATAATTGTTTAATAGGTTTATTTTACTTTGTAACCTACTAATAATAAAGTGAAAGCACTTTCAAAATATATTGTGATTTCATATAATAAATGTAAGTGAAATCATGGAGGGGTAAAAATGGGTAAGACTAAACATCAAGGTCCTATGAAGAAAGATTTAAAGCCAGCACCAGAATTTTGGGTAAGTCCAATACCTTTTGGACTAGGTAAAGTAAAGCCTAAACATATAAGAGATACAATGAAAATAGTTTGGGATAATAAAGATAATTTAAATTACGCTAAAAATATTATCACTAAAGGTGTCTGTGATGGTTGTGCATTAGGTGTATCTGGATTAAGCGATCAAACTTTAACCGGTCCTCACATGTGTACAACACGATTTAATGTTTTAAGACTTAATACAATGCCAGAAATTAAACCAGAAATTTTACATCAAGATATAGATGAATTGAGAAAATATAATAGCACAGAATTAAGGCAATTAGGTC
This sequence comes from Mammaliicoccus sp. I-M35, assembly GCF_022386455.1. Lineage (NCBI taxonomy): Bacteria > Bacillati > Bacillota > Bacilli > Caryophanales > Staphylococcaceae > Mammaliicoccus > Mammaliicoccus sp. I-M35. Next base: position 123,335 of record NZ_JAJNIL010000002.1, read on the forward strand.
GTATTCCTTATCCAATGATGAGACGAAAAGGTGATCGTAAGTTTATACGTATTTCATGGGAAGAAGCGATGCAAACAATAGCTCAAAAAATGAAATCATTAAATCCGAGAAATTATGCTTTTTATTTAACTTCAAGAGGGATTACGAATGAATCATATTATGTTGCTAGTAAGGTCGCGAGATATTTAGGTGCTAACAATATCGATAATGCTTCTAGAATATGTCATTCACCTAGTAAAACAGCGATGAAACGTTCAGTAGGTGTTGGAGCTTCAACCGCGAATTACCAAGACTGGATAGGTACAGATGTGTTACTGTTTTGGGGAAGTGTAGCTTCTAATGCTTCGCCTGTTTCAACTAAATATATGCTTGAAGCGAAGAAGAAAGGAACAAAAATCATCGTTATCAATCCATATAAAGAACCAGCAATGGATAAATATTGGATTCCATCTGTGGCAGAATCAGCATTATTTGGTACAAATGTTGCTGACGAATTCTACCAAGTTAATATCGGTGGTGACATTGCATTTATGCACGGTATTATGAAACACTGGTTTGAAATGGAAGAACAAGCATACGGTTCTGCAATTAATCATAAGTTTGTTGAGGAACATGTTACAAACTATGAAGAACTTAAAGAAACAGTCGAGAAACAGTCATGGGAAGAGATTGAACAATCAAGTGGTATTTCTAAAGATCAAATTTACAAATTAGCCCTTGAACTTGCCAATGCCCAAAATGCTGTATTTGCCTGGGCACTAGGATTAACGATGCATGAGTTTGCGACGGATAATATATCTCAAGTATGTAATTTAGCATTATTAAGAGGTTTCTTAGGTAGAAAGCATAGTGGTCTAATGCCGTTTAGAGGTCATTCTAGTGTGCAAGGTACTGGAGAAATGGGCTGCGATCCATTTGTATTACCAGGCGGTGCTTTTGATGGAGAAAATAAAAAGCGTATTGAGAAGTTATGGGGATTTGATATTGCGGATTGGCAAGGTGATACGGTCGGTGTAACGTTAGAAAATATTATGTTACCTGATGATCATGAACGTAAAATTAAATGTTATTACATGTCCGGTGGGAATTTCCTAGAAACAATGCCTGACCCAACATTTATACAAAAAGCTTTAGAAAACCTAGAACTTAGAGTACATCAAGATATTATTTTAAATACATCTACTTTAGTTGATGCGAAAGAAACGGTTATTGTTTTACCTGCGAAGACACGATATGAGCAAGATGGTGGTGGCACGTCTACTTCGACAGAACGCATGGTTTACTATTCACCAGTAATTGAAGGGAATCAAAATAGAATAAAAGAAGCAAGATCAGAGTGGCAAATATATATTGATTTAGCTAAACGTGTTAAACCTGAACAAGCACATTTAATTGATTTTAAAGATGGTCAGTCTATTAGAGAAGAGATTGCTAAAGCAAATCCAGATTATGATGGTATCCAACATTTAAGAAATCAAGGAGATGTCTTCCAGTGGGGTGGCGCTTGGTTATGTGAAGATGGTATTTGTCCAACTGAAGATGGTAAAGGTCATTTAATCAGTGTAGACATTCCAGACTTAAACAGACAACCTGATGACTTTATGTTGACGACAAGAAGAGGTAAACAATTTAACTCAATGGTTTATGGAGATTATGAATCCTTTAACCATGGTGGAAGATATGATGTATTAATGAACAAAGAAGATGCCGATAGATTAAGCATTGCTGAAGGTGAAGGTGTTGTTCTTCATAATGGTTTCGGCGTATTCCAAGGTGTCGCTAAATATGTCGATATCTTAAAAGGAAACATTGAAGTCTATTTCCCAGAAGGCAACTATTTATTACCTAGAGGTAGATATGAAAAATACGCTAAGATTCCAGATTACAACATTACAGTCAAAGTAGAAAAAGCGGACAGATTTAACGCTAAAAAAGATAGAGACTATTATGAAAAACCGATTAAAGATTTAGAAGAAATACCGATGCAATAACAGGTAGGGAGTATCCTCAAATAAATAAGGATATTCCCTATAATTACAAATTTCACTATACTTTAAGAATAATTTGTGAAAAAATATACTTGAGCCTTACAATAGTATAAATAAAGGTGTAAATTAAGTTTGTACATATCTAAAAAGGAAGGAAAGAAATCATGAAAAGATTTTTAACATTAGTCTTTGCTTTGTTACTTGTATTAGCTGGTTGTAGCACAGAATCTAACCAAGATAAAGCTAAAAAAGAAACTGAAAGCAAGACGTTAACAGTATCAGCCGCAGCAAGTTTGACAGATGTTTCTAAAGCTCTAGAAAAAGAATTTAAGAAGAAGCATCCGAATACGAATATTAAATTCAATTACGGTGGTTCAGGTAGTTTACGTAAACAAGTAGAAGCTGGTGCAGATGTAGATGTATTAATGTCTGCTAACACTTCTGATGTTGATAAATTACAAGATAGTAAAAAAGTTAAAGAAGTTTATGATTACGCTAAAAATAAATTAATTATCATTAAATACGAAAACTCTAGCATCAAAAATATTAAAGATGTTAGTGCGCCAAACAAAGTCGCAATTGGTGAAGAAAAAAGTGTACCAGCAGGTCGTTACGCTGTAGAATATTTGAAAAAAGAAGATCTATATAACGGCATGACAAGTACATTTGTTTTCGCAAAAGATGTTAAACAAGTATTAAACTATGTTCAAAAAGAAAATGCAGAAGCAGGATTTGTATACGCAACAGATATGTATAAAGGTAAAGATAAAAAAGTCGATAACGTCGTTAAATTAGCGGATGCACCTTTAGATCATCCAATTACTTATAGAGCTGGTCTTGTTACTGACAAGAAAGAAGCTAAAGAATGGTTTGAATTCTTAAAATCAAAAGAAGCTAAAGAAATTCTTAAAGAATATCACTTTGAAGGATAGGAGATAATGCTATGCCAGACTTAACACCACTATGGATATCAATTAAAGTAACAATTATCAGTACTATCATTGTGTGTATCCTAGGTATTATTCTGGCAAAGCTGATGCTCAATTATAAAGGTAGATTAAAACCTGTAGTTGAAAGCATCATTATGCTTCCAATCGTATTACCACCGACAGTTATGGGTTTTATACTCCTTATTGTCTTCGGTAAGAATAAATTTTTCGGTCAATTTTTATCTGATGTATTGCATATCAATGTGATTTTTACGTGGGTAGGTGCAGTGATAGCAGCGATTATTGTAAGTTTGCCGCTTATGTATCAACATGTAATGAATGGATTTCAATCTATTAATCCAAAGATGCTTAACTCAGCAAGAACGATGGGTGCTAGTGAAGGGAAAATTTTTAGAACGATTATTTTACCGTTATCTAAACGATCCATTTTCTCTGGTGTTGTGATGAGTTTTGCTAGAGGGTTAGGAGAATTTGGAGCAACGCTTATGATTGCTGGCTATATTCCTGGTTTAACGAACACATTGCCATTAGAAATTTATTTCTTAGTGCAAGCTGGTGAGGAACACAAAGCATGGTTATGGGTTATTGTACTCATCGCATTTGCAGTGTGTGTGATTAGCTCACTTAATATATTAAATCAAAAGAATCATAAATGGGAGTAGATATGGATGATTGATATATCAATTAAAAAGTTAATTAAAGACAGAACGATATCATTAAATATCCAAGCTGACACTCCGAAAATTTATGCGATCGTTGGTCGATCAGGTATAGGTAAATCCACATTATTAAATATTATTGCAGGTCTTACTGAAGCGGAAACATGCAGAATAGAAATTAATCAAAAAGTGCTCAGTGATCAAAAGCATGTGATTAAAGTGCAAGATAGAAATATTGGCTATCTGTTTCAAGATTATCAACTTTTTCCGCATAAGACAGTTCATGAAAATATTCATTACATGATTGAGCCTAATAAAGAGACAGAGCAATTGATTAAACATTTACGTATAGAAAATTGTTTAAATCAATATCCATCTACGTTATCTGGTGGAGAGTCACAAAGAGTTGCATTATGTAGAGTATTAAGTGTCAAACCTAACTTATTACTTTTAGATGAACCATTTTCAAGTTTAGATGATGAAACAAAAGATGAAGGTATGGCGTTAGTAAAGTCCATTTTCAAGACTTGGCAAATACCGATTATACTTGTGTCTCATTCTAAAAAAGAAGTTCAAATTTTAGCAGATGAAGTTATCGAAATTAGTTAACAGTTCATTGTAAGGTGAAAAATAAATAATATGTTCGAAGCCTCAAACAAAGTTAAACACTTTGTCTGAGGCTTTTTTGCGCAAATAAAAGAATGTAGGGAATTCGTCATGTTGTATAGGTAATCCCCTAATACATAAACATTGTGAAAAAAATTACAATTGATATAGATAATTAAGGGCAAATAATAGGAGGTTCTAACTATGTCTAAGTTAGGTTTGAAATTCTTTAAGCCAACCGAAAAATTTAATGGAAATTGGTCTATATTAGAAGAAAAAAGTAGAGAATGGGAGAAAATGTACAGAGAAAGATGGAGTCACGATAAAGTTGTCAGAACGACTCATGGTGTGAACTGTACAGGTTCTTGTTCATGGAAAGTATTTGTGAAAAATGGTGTGATTACATGGGAAAATCAACAAATTGATTATCCTTCTTGTGGACCTGATATGCCTGAGTTTGAACCTAGAGGATGTCCGCGTGGTGCTTCATTTTCATGGTATGAATATAGTCCATTACGTGTGAAATTCCCTTATGTTAGAGGTAAGTTATGGAAACTTTGGAAAGCTGCATTAAGTGAATATGGAGATCCTGTTGTCGCTTGGGCATCCATTGTTGAAGATGAACAGAAAGCTGAAATTTATAAAAGTGCGCGTGGTAAAGGTGGACATGTTCGCGTCAATTGGAGAGATGTTACACAACTCATCGCAGCACAAATTATATATACTGTGAAAAAATATGGTCCAGATAGAATTGCTGGATTTACACCTATACCGGCTATGTCCATGATTAGCTATGCTTCAGGTGCGCGTTTTATATCGTTATTAGGTGGGGAAATGCTTAGTTTTTATGATTGGTATGCTGACTTACCACCCGCTTCACCACAAATTTGGGGTGAACAAACGGATGTACCTGAATCAAGTGATTGGTATAACGCCGGTTATATTATTATGTGGGGATCGAATGTACCATTAACACGTACACCAGATGCGCATTTTATGACAGAAGTTAGATACAAAGGTACTAAGGTTGTGTCTGTCGCACCAGACTATGCTGAAAATGTGAAATTTGCTGATAACTGGTTAGCACCAAATCCTGGTACTGATGCAGCTTTAGCACAAGCTATGACACACGTCATTCTTCAAGAATATTATGAAGATAAGCAAGAAGAAATGTTTATCAACTATGCGAAACAATACACGGATATGCCTTTTATCATACAACTTGATAAACATGGAGAAGGCTATAAAGCAGGTCGCTTCTTAAGATCAAGTGATTTAGGTATGGAAACAGAACATGCAGAGTGGAAGCCTGTTGTATTCGATCAAAATAGTAAACAACTTGTCATACCTAATGGAACAATGGGACAAAGATATGAAGAAGGCGTTAAATGGAATTTAAATTTAGTTGGTGAAGATGGAAAAGAAATAGATCCAGCTCTATCTTTTAAAGACCATGAATCAAAAGTGATGACAATTCAATTTCCGTATTTTGATAATGAAGGAAATGGTATTTTTGAAAGACCTATTATCGTTAAAGAAATCGAAAATAAAGACGGAGAAACAATTTATATCGCGACAATATACGACTTAATGACAAGTCAATATGGCGTAAGAAGATTAAATCATCCACTTGAAGCATCAAGTTATGAAGATGAAAATTCAATGTATTCGCCTAAATGGCAAGAAAAAGTAACAGGTGTTAAATCTTCTATTGTGACGCAAGTAGCTAGAGAATTTGCACAAAATGCAGTTGATACAAATGGTCGCTCAATGATTATTATGGGGGCAGGTATCAATCACTGGTTTAACTCTGATACGATTTATCGCTCTATATTAAACCTTGTTATATTATGCGGATGCCAAGGTGTAAATGGTGGCGGATGGGCGCATTACGTTGGTCAAGAAAAATGTCGTCCGATAGAAGGTTGGTCAACGATTGCTTTTGCGAAGGATTGGCAAGGACCACCTAGACTTCAAAATGCTACAAGTTGGTTCTACTTTGCAACGGATCAGTGGAAATATGAAGAGTCTGGTGTTGATAAATTACAGTCACCATTATCAAATGAATTGAAGCATCAACATCCAGCTGATTATAACGTATTAGCTGCTCGATTAGGATGGCTACCATCTTATCCGCAATTTGATTGTAATAGCTTACTCTTTGGTGAAGAAGCGAAAGATGCAGGGGATGACTCAAATGAAGCGATTCTTCAAAGAGCAGTTGAATCAGTAAAATCTAAAAAGACTAAATTTGCTATAGAAGATCCAGATGCAAAGAAAAATCATCCAAAAACATTGTTTGTATGGCGTTCAAATTTAATCTCTAGTTCAGCAAAAGGACAAGAGTACTTTATGAAACATTTATTAGGTACTAAATCAGGTCTATTAGCAAACCCTAATGAAACGGATAAACCAGAAGAAATTGTATGGCGAGAAGAAACAACCGGTAAATTAGATTTATTAGTTGCGCTAGATTTTAGAATGACAGCAACACCGTTGTATGCAGATGTCGTATTACCAGCAGCAACATGGTATGAAAAACATGATATATCTTCTACTGATATGCATCCATTCATACATCCGTTTAACCCTGCAGTTGACCCATTATGGGAATCAAAATCAGACTGGGATATTTATAAAACGTTAGCAAAATCTGTTTCTGATTTAGCGAAGACACATATGAAAGGCACATTTAAAGATGTTGTAACAACGCCTTTAGCACATGATTCTAAACAAGAAATTTCAACACCTTACGGAATTGTTAAAGATTGGTCTAAAGGTGAAATTGAAGCAATACCTGGTAAAACAATGCCTGGTTTCGCAGTTGTAGAAAGGGATTATACAGCTATATACGATAAATATATATCAGTTGGACCATTATTAGAAAAAGGTAAAGTCGGTGCTCATGGGGTAAGTTTCTCAGTAAAAGAGCAATACGATGAATTAAAGATTATGTTAGATACGTGGGAAGATGACACTGTTAAAAATGGTCTCCCTAGAATGGATACAGCACGTAAAGTAGCAGATGTTATATTGAATGTTTCATCAGCTTCAAATGGTAAAGTCTCACAAAAATCTTACGATGACTTAGAAGAACAAACGGGGATGACATTGAAAGATATTTCTAGTGAACGTGCATCAGAAAAAATAACGTTCCAAAATATAACAGCACAACCGAGAGAAGTTATACCGACAGCAGTATTCCCAGGATCAAACAAATTAGGTAGAAGATATTCACCATTTACGACAAATATCGAACGTCTTGTACCGTTTAGAACGTTAACAGGTAGACAAAGTTATTATATTGATCATGAAGTATTCTTACAGTTTGGTGAGAATTTACCTATCTATAAACCAACATTACCGCCAATGGTATTTGGTACGAAAGATAAAAACATAAAAGGCGGCGTGGATACATTAGTATTAAGATATTTAACGCCACATGGTAAGTGGAATATTCATTCAACATACCAAGATAATTTGCATATGTTGACGCTATTTAGAGGTGGTCCAACTGTTTGGATTGCGAAAGAAGACGCAATGGCGAATGACATTAAAGATAATGATTGGTTAGAAGTATATAACAGAAATGGTGTCGTTACAGCAAGAGCGGTTGTATCGCATAGAATGCCTAGAGGTACGATGTTTATGTATCATGCACAAGATAAACATATTGAGACACCTGGATCAGAAATTACAGATACTCGTGGTGGTTCGCATAATGCACCTACACGTATTCACTTGAAACCTACGCAATTAGTAGGCGGTTATGCACAAATAAGTTATGGCTTTAATTACTATGGGCCAATTGGAAACCAAAGAGATGTATATGTTGCGATCAGAAAAATGAAGGAGGTAGATTGGCTTGAAGATTAAAGCGCAAGTAGCTATGGTTATGAATTTAGATAAATGTATAGGATGCCATACATGTAGTGTCACATGTAAAAGTACATGGACAAATAGACCAGGCGCTGAATATATATGGTTTAATAATGTTGAAACAAAACCTGGTATCGGTTATCCGAAACGTTGGGAAGACCAAGAAACTTATAAAGGTGGTTGGGTACTCAACAAAAAAGGAAAATTAGAATTAAAGTCAGGTAGTAAACTATCTAAAATTGCACTGGGTAAAATTTTCTATAATCCTGATATGCCAGAAATGAAAGATTATTATGAACCGTGGACATATAATTATAAACATTTAACAACAGCTAAAGAAGGAAACCATTCTCCAGTAGCAAAAGCTGAATCTGTTATTTCAGGTAGAAAATTAGATATCAAATGGGGACCAAACTGGGAAGATGATTTAGCGGGTGCTCATGTTACAGGACCTACTGATCCAAACATTCAAAAAATCGAAGAGGAAATTAAATTTAACTTTGACCAAACTTTTATGATGTATTTACCAAGACTGTGTGAACATTGCTTAAACCCAAGTTGTGTTGCGTCATGTCCATCTGGTGCAATGTATAAAAGAGATGAAGATGGTATTGTACTTGTCGACCAAGATGCATGTCGTGGTTGGAGATACTGTATGACTGGTTGTCCTTATAAGAAAGTATATTTCAACTGGAAAACGAACAAAGCAGAAAAATGTACATTCTGTTTCCCTAGAGTTGAAGCTGGTTTACCAACAGTATGTTCTGAAACATGTACAGGTCGTATGAGATATTTAGGTGTATTACTTTATGATGCTGACAGAGTTCAAGAAGCAGCTTCTGCAGAAAACGAAAAAGACTTATATCAAAAACAACTCGATTTATTTTTAGATCCATTTGATGAAGACATTATTCAACAAGCTGAAAAAGATGGTATTTCACATGATTGGATTGAAGCGGCACAAAATTCACCCGTATATAAACTGGCAATAGAATATAAATTAGCATTTCCTTTACACCCTGAATATCGAACATTGCCAATGGTATGGTATTGTCCACCATTAAGTCCGATTATGAATTACTTTGAAGGTAAAGATTCTATTAGAAATCCAGATATGATTTTCCCAGCAATTGAAGAAATGAGATTACCTGTTCAATATTTAGCTAATATGCTAACAGCAGGTGATACGAAGACGGTTAAAGAAGCATTGCAAAAAATGGCGATGATGCGTAGTTATATGAGAGCTAAATCAAGTGGTAAAGAATTTGATATTTCAAGACTTGAGCGCGTAGGACTTACGGAAAGACAAACGAAATCGATGTATAGATTACTCGCGATTGCTAAACATGAAGATCGTTTTGTTGTACCGACATCTCATAAAGAAGGTTACATGGATACTTACAGAGCACAAGGTAGCCAAGGTTATGGTGGCGAAATGTTTGGCTCAAATTGTGATGGTTGTGGTGTTCAAGGATTATCAGAGCAAAAATCCGGACAAGAAATATACAATGAGAACTTCTATGGAGGGATTTTCCGTGATTAATTTAGATGCATTATATGAACTTAAAGAAAGCTTTGGTTTCTTTAGTAACCAGTTAACTTATCCAGAAAAGTTAGACTTTCATCCTAAAGCATTTGATAAAGCTTTCGATACCAATCATCCGGCTTATCGTGACATTAAGCAATATTGGGAAAATATGCATGATATATCTTTAGATGATATTCAAGAAGTGTATACAAGAACGTTTGATTTTGAAAAAAAGACGACGTTATATATGACATACAACAAGCTAACAGAACAAAAAGAACGAGGACAAATGCTTGCAAGATTAAAAGTACTTTATGAAATGTTCGGGCTAGAAATGCCTCAAAATGAACTGTCAGATTTTTTACCGCTTATGCTTGAATTCTTATATGCTGCAGAGTGGAGAGGTGACAGTCGTGCACAAGAAAGCTTAACGCTTGTTGTGATGGTCATTGAAGATGGGACATATGGATTGCTTCAAGCTTTAGGTAAACAAAACAGTCCGTATTTTCATCTGATTAAAGCAATTAGAGAAACGTTAAAATCATGTGTAGTAGAGCAAGAGAAGGTGATCAACGGTGATTAATCAATTTATATGGGTTATCTATCCTTATTTATGTATCGCTATTTTTATTATCGGTCATTTATTCAGATTTAAGTATGATCAATTTTCATGGACAGCAAAGTCTAGTGAGTTTATTGAGAAGAAACAATTGATGTGGGGAAGTATTTTATTTCATTTAGGTATTATTCCAGTTATATTTGGACATATAGTTGGTTTAGGCATACCTGCAGAATGGTTAAGTAGTGTCGGCGTTAATGATCATTTATATCATATCGGTGCAGTTTATATTGGAAGTATTTTCGGTATTGTGACATTAATCGGTATGGTTCTGTTAACAGCTAGAAGAATTACGAAACAAAATGTAAGAAGGCTAAGTTCAGCTTCGGACATTATAGTAAATATATTATTGTTAGTGATCGTATTGATGGGTTGTATTTCAACATTATGGACGAACGCGACAACACCAGACTTTGATTATAGACAAACAATTTCTGTTTGGTTTAGAGGATTATTAATCTTTAAACCAGATGTTGCTTTAATGAATGACGTACCTTTAACATTTAAGACGCATATTATTTTAGGATTTTTAATCACAAGTTTATGGCCATTTACGAGATTGGTACATGTTTGGAGTGTGCCACTTAATTACTTTAGTAGAAGTTACATTATTTACAGAAAACATAAAACGAATTAAACTATAAATAAAAAGTCGAGGTGTTTAAAATGTCTAATGATTTTAATTTTCAGGAACAGTTGGATCTTATTCGTAGTACTTATGGTGTTGATTTTGTCGGATTAGCTATGACTTCTGAAGACGCTGCTCACTTTCATATAAAGTGGCAATATGTATCTGGAAATTTAAATCATAGATATCAAAACATCGTTTTAAGAAGCGGTAGAGGGATAGCAGGAATTGTTATTAAAAGTGGGAAACCTATTGAAATTCGTGACTTGAAAGAAAGCCCTTATCATGATCAACTCTTTAACTATCCAATTGTTCAAAGTGAACAATTAACATCATTACTTGCGATTCCATTATGGAAAAAGTATCGAGTTTATGGCGTGCTCTTACTTGGACAACGTGATGAAAAACAATTTCCTGAAATAGATATGAATGATTTTAATCGCTTTGGACCATTTTATGGAAAGGATATGATGAATGCATGAGTTCAGAAGATGCTTCAATATTAATGGATATATTAAAACAATACTATGAAAAAACGAGCGAAATGATTGTGTTTTTAAATAGTAAAGGACAGGTAATTAATATGAATGAAGCTGCCCGAAGAGTAATCTCTGAAGACAATCAATCATCATTGACACATGCCATTTGTAGTAGATGTGAAGGTTATTCAAATGAATATGCCTTACAATCATGTAGAGACTGCTTTTTAGAGTCTTCAAAAATTGGCAACACTAGTTTTCAAGTGTTTATGCAGACAAATAGTGGGACTGTTGAACCTTTTACAGCAACTTATCAAACGATTAGTCAAGAAGACGATGTTAAAGTGTATACGTTACAAAATGTATCGCCACAAATTGAAAGACAACAGAAATTACATCAACAAACAATGATTCAAAAAACAATATCCGCACAAGAAAACGAGCGTAAAAGAATTTCTAGAGAGTTACACGATGGTGTTGTTCAAGAATTGCTTAATGTGAGTGTTGAACTTAGATTATTGAAATATCAGAATGATATTGACGAATTGAAGCAGCAGTCTCAACATATTGAAACGTTAATGTCTCGATTAATCGATGATATTAGAAACTTATCTTTAGAACTAAGACCTTCATCATTAGATGACCTTGGATTAGACGCAGCATTTAAGTCATATTTTAAACAGCTTGAGAAAAATTTCGGTTTCCATGTTCACTATCATTATGATTCGTCTATTAAACGTTTTAATACGGAGATTGAAACGGTCGTATATAGAATTGTACAAGAAGCGGTGTTTAATGCATTGAAGTATGCTAATGTGGATAGTGTTGATGTTCATATGTCTTGTGATGGCAATGAAATAGAAGTTGAAATTGCTGACCAAGGGAATGGATTTGTATTAGGTAGTCAGCCAAAAGGTTCAGGACTTGGTATATATGGTATGAAAGAACGTGCTGAAATTGTTGGCGGTAAAATCAATATCGAAAGTAAACTTAAAAAAGGTACAAATATTAAATTGAATGTACCAATAGCATAAATGGTGGGTGGTATATATGAAAATCGTAATAGCAGATGATCATGCAGTGGTGAGAACAGGCTTTTCAATGATTTTGAATTATCAAGAAGACATGGAAGTTGTTGCGACAGCTGCAGATGGTATAGAAGCATATCAAATGGTTGCAAAACATTCACCAGATGTATTGATCATGGATTTAAGTATGCCACCTGGTGAATCAGGATTAATCGCAACTGGTAAAATAGCAGAAGACTTTAAGCAAACTAAAATATTAATATTAACGATGTTTGATGATGAAGAATATTTATTTCATGTATTAAGAAGTGGTGCTAAAGGATATATTTTAAAAAATGCACCAGATGAAGAGTTAATACATGCTGTAAGAACGATATATAGAGGCGATATGTATATTGATTCTAAAGTTACAAGTTCACTCGTAAATGAACTCTTTAATCATCAAGATAACAATGAGCAAAGTACTTCTGATCCATTTAAAATATTGTCTCAAAGAGAACTAGAAATCTTACCTTTAATCGCAAAGGGCTATGGTAATAAAGAAATTGCGGAGAAATTATTTGTTTCTGTCAAAACGATTGAAGCACATAAAGCGCGAATTATGGATAAACTCGGTTTAAAATCGCGTCCAGAATTAGTTGAATATGCTATGAAGAAAAAATTATTAGACTTCTAAAACAAAATTGACCTGATAAATTGTGGTTCAAAAGCCTTAGTTTATCAGGTCTTTTTATGTTTTTTATCGGATTAATTTTTATAAATGAATATAGGGATTTTCCATGTTTCAATAAGGGGATATCCTTATGTGCACTTTTTCACAAATAACCTACAATAATATTGGAAAGATTATACATAAAGATTAATTTCGAAGGGTGAAAAACATGAGAAATAACTTAGGAAAAGTTCAACTACCGCTCCAAACCTTTAGTTTAATGGCAGGATTCATGGTTTGGAGTATACTTGCACCTTTAATGCCTTATATTACACAAGATATAAGTGTAGAAGAAGGTCAGAAAGCCATTATTTTAGCAATACCCGTTATTTTAGGATCGATTTTAAGAATACCAATTGGCTACTATACGAACTTATTAGGTTCTAGACTTGTATTTTTAGTGAGTTTTATTATTTTATTATTTCCAGTATTTTATTTAAGCCAAGCTCATTCAACTACAGGATTGATGGTTGCAGGATTCTTTATAGGTCTCGGTGGTGCAATCTTTTCAGTAGGTGTTACTTCTATTCCTAAATATTTTCCAAAAGAAAAGCATGGTTTTGCGAATGGTATTTATGGAATGGGGAATTTAGGGACAGCTGTATCATCATTTTTAGCGCCTCCAATAGCAGGCATTATCGGATGGCAACATACTGTACAACTTTATTTAATCGTATTACTTATCTTCGCAGTATTAATGTTTATCTTTGGAGATAAAGAAGAACCTAAAGTAAAAATTCCAATGATTTCACAAACGAAACAAGTCATCAATAACTATAAACTTTACTATTTTAGTTTCTGGTATTTTATTACGTTTGGTGCATTTGTTGCATTTGGTTTGTTCCTGCCAAACTTTTTAGTGAGTCATTTTGAAATTGATAAAGTAGATGCTGGTATTAGAACAGGTATCTTTATTGCAATCGCAACATTACTTAGACCAATTGGTGGTATGTTAGGAGATAAATTTAATGCTTTAAACGTATTGAAAGTATTCTTTATCGGTTTAATAGCAGGTGCAATCGTCCTTTCAATATCACATCATCTCATTTTGTTTACAATTGGATGTTTGACGGTAAGTGTTTGTGCAGGTATTGGTAATGGACTTGTATTTAAACTTGTGCCGACATACTTCACAAAAGAAGCAGGTGTTGTAAACGGAATCGTATCTATGATGGGTGGACTCGGCGGATTCTTCCCACCATTAATGATAACGTTAGTAACGAGTTTGACTGGTTCAAATCATTTAGCATTCTTTATGCTTGCTATATTTGGTGTGCTTGCACTCATTACAATGATGCATATGACTAAAATAGAAAGAAAGCATGTTTAGTTGTTTGTCTTAAAAAATTAAAAAGGCTGAGGCAATGTTTTGCCTCAGCCTTACAATTAATTGAGGATAAAAGCGTTTAACTCTATAATAGAGTTAAAGAGATTCGTGAAAGGTTGATATAAATGAACGAACGTTATTCTCGTCAAATTTTATTCGATAAAATTGGAGAACAAGGTCAAGAAAGAATTGAACAAGCGAGTGTCACTATTGTAGGCATGGGTGCACTTGGTACACATGTTGCTGAACAGTTGACTAGGTCGGGTATAAAGAGACTCAATATTATTGATCGAGATTATGTTGAATCGTCAAACTTACAAAGACAAACATTATTTATAGAGAATGATATTAAAGAAATGCTACCTAAAGTTGTAGCAGCAGAAAGACATTTAAAGAAAATTCGTGAAGACATTACAATAAAATCTTATATTGCGCAATGTGATGCAAAATTATTACATGAAGTTGCGCGTTACTCAAACATTATTATTGATGCGACAGATAATTTTAATACGAGACAAATTATTAATGATTTTGCGTACAAGATGAATATTCCGTGGATATATGGCGCATGCTTAGAATCTACTTATGTTCAAGCGACTTTTGTGCCTAGTGAAACACCTTGCTTCAACTGTGTATTGCCACAATTGCCAGTGATTAATAGAACTTGTGACACAGTAGGGGTGATAAACCCTGCAGTTACAATGGCAGCAAGTTTACAAGTTGCAGATGCACTTAAAATATTGGCTGGTTATTCATTTACACCTAAAATTACGTACGGTGACGTTTGGTTCGGTGAACATCAATCATTTGGATTTGCACAAATGAAACGAGACGATTGTGAGACTTGTGGAGCAGAACCAACTTATTTAAAATTATCAAATTCAGATAAACAACTGACTGAATTATGTGGTCGTCATACTGTTCAATATATAAACGAGAAGCTTAATCGACCAGCTATTGAAAAGTTTGTTGCTCAAAATGGATTATTGCATCGTTCTAATGCGTATATGATTCAGTATTTATACGATGACCATCGTGTCGTAGCATTTAATAATGGTAGGTTATTAATTCATGATTTGGATTCTGTAGAAGAAGGCAGACAGTTTGTTGAGAATATGTTTGGATAGGAGTTAAATCGATGAGTGTAGTTAATAGAATAGATCGTCTTATAAATGTGGCAGTTTTAACCGTAAGTGATACGAGAACGAAAGAAACAGATAAAGGTGGACAACTTGTTCAACAATATTTGAAAGATCTCAATGTTGAAAATAAAGAAGGGCATTATCAAATTGTTAAAGATGATGTCACTGAAATTCAAACGCAAGTGAATGAGTGGCTTAATAATGATGTTGACGCCATTATTACAACTGGCGGTACAGGTATTAGTCAAAGAGATGTGACGATCGAGGCGATTAAGCCTTTACTAGATAAAGAAATAGAAGGATTCGGTGAGATATTTAGATATTTAAGTTATACAGAAGATGTAGGTACGAGAGCGATACTTTCTAGAGCAATTGCAGGTACAGTCGGGCATCAAGTTATTATTTCAATACCGGGTTCTACAGGTGCAGTTAAATTAGCAATGGAAAAGCTCATAACTAAAGAATTGAATCATTTAGTACATGAGCTTAATAAATAACTATTGGCGTTTGAAGTCGCCATTTTTGCCACCAGTCTTATAAGATAAATATGTTTCACCAATAACCATGCCTTTATCAACGGCTTTACACATATCATATATTGTTAAAGCTGTAACACTTGCAGCAGTTAAAGCTTCCATTTCTACACCTGTTTGACCTTTCGTCTTAACGGTTGCTGAAATATTTATTGTGTATGGTTCATCTTTATCCCATTCATAAGAGATATCGATGCCTGTTAATTGAAGTGGGTGACACATAGGTATCAATTGGTTTGTATTTTTAGCAGCCATAATGCCAGCAATTTGTGCTGTACCAAGTACATCGCCTTTTTTATTTGTTGCATTTTTTATTTGATCATAGATTGTTTGATTTACTTTAATACTTGAGTTTGCAATTGCGATACGTGTGCTTGTTTCTTTATCTGAGACATCGACCATTTTTGCATGGCCTTGCTCATTAAAATGTGTAAATTCAGACAAAATCATCATCCTTTCTAAAGATATTATAACATGTAAGTTTAAATAAATTGATAGGGAGTGTAGACAATTGACAGTTGAAATGAGAACACCTATACCAGTGAAAGAAGCAATTGAACGTGTTATTAAAGTAGTAAAGCAGTTAGAGACAGAAACAGTATCAATAAATGAAAGTTTAAACTATATACTTGCTGAAGATATTAAAGCAACTTACGATATTCCTCGATTTGATAAATCACCTTATGATGGATTTGCAATTAAAAGTGCTGATTCTAAAGGGGCATCAGGAGACAATAGAATATCATTTAAAGTTGTAGATCATATCGGTGCTGGAACAGCTTCAAATGTGACTTTAAATAGTGGAGAAGCGGTACGTATTATGACTGGTGCACCTATACCTGAAGGTGCAGATGCAGTTGTAATGTTTGAACAAACAGTGGAAACAGAAACAGGATTTACTATTCGTAAACCATTTACGGAAGGCGAAAATGTCGCGTTTCAAGGAGAAGAATGTAAAGAAAATGAATACGTCTTACATAAAGGTCAACGTATTAACAGTGGTGTTATTGCAGTGTTGGCAACATTTGGTTACCAAACTGTTAAAGTATCTAAAAAGCCTACCGTTGCCGTTATCGCAACAGGTAGCGAGTTAGTAGGACCAAATGAACCATTAGAACCAGGCAAAATTAGAAATTCAAATGGACCTATGATTGAATCGTTATGCAAAGAAGTTGATATCGAAGCTACTACATATAAGATTCAAGAAGATAATCTACAAGGTTGTATTGATATTGTTGAAAAAGCAATGTCTGAGCATGATATCGTGATTACAACTGGTGGCGTATCAGTAGGAGACTTCGACTATTTACCGAAAGTGTATGATGCAATTGGTGCAACAGTGCTCTTTAATAAAGTGCAAATGAGACCGGGTAGCGTAACAACGGTTGCTTACAAAGGTGAGAAGATGTTGTTTGGTTTATCAGGCAATCCATCAGCTTGTTACTCAGGATTTCATTTATTTACTAAGCCAACCATTCAAAAAATGATGTCTGCAGATGCTATATACCCGGTCATTATAGATGCGAAGTTGAATGAAGACTTTAAAAAAGCCAACCCATTTACGAGATTTATAAGAGGTAAATTATCATTCACTTCACAAGGTGTTTATGCTGAGCCTTCAGGATTTAATAAATCAAATGCGGTTGTCGCAATTGCTAAAAGTAATGGTATGATTATTTTACCTGGTGGAACAAGAGGCTACCAAAAAGATGATGATGTGAAAGTTCTATTAACGGATCATCAGTCATATGAAAGTAAATTAACACTATGAAGATATTACAAATAGTTGGTTATAAAAATAGTGGTAAAACAACATTAATAAATGAATTAATTAAAGAATGTCGCAGTCAGCAATTAACAGTATCTACAATTAAACATCATGGGCATGGTGCAGACGAAATTTCTTTAAATCATAAAGAAGTAGACAGTTTAACGTTTATTAATAGCGGTGCTAAAGAAAGTATCGTGTTGGGTAAACAATTAATAGAGAGAGTAACGTATGAAGAGAAGTCGTTGCAGCAAATAATAGATGAAGATTTGTCTGTTGAGCCTGATGTGCTATTAATTGAAGGATTTAAGCATGATCATTTTCCAAAAGTACTTTTGACGAAGCAATCTGAAGATTTAGCACAAACATTACAAAATATTGTATATCAGTTTGATGCGTTTAATCTTGAAGAAAAGAAAGACTTTATAGTTTGGTTTGAAAATTGGTTGAAAAAGTAGGTGTAGAAGTGAAACAATTTGAAATCGTCAATGATCCAATAAATCCTGAACAATACAGAAACTGGACACTTAATGAAAAACAAGGTGCAGTTGTTGTCTTTACAGGCCATGTGAGAGAATGGACAAAAGGCATTAAGACAGAGTACTTAGCTTATGAGGCATACATCCCAATGGCAGAGAAGAAATTAGCTCAAATAGGTGATGAAATTAAAGAAAAATGGCCAGGTACAATAGTTGCAATTGCACATAGAATTGGTGAATTACAAATATTAGATATAGCTGTTGTTATCAGTGTATCTTCACCGCATAGGCAAGATGCTTATAAGGCAAATGAATATGCGATTGAAAGGATTAAAGAAATCGTACCAATCTGGAAAAAAGAAATATGGGAAGATGGAGAAGAATGGCAAGGCAGTCAAAAACAATACCATTCTTCTATTCAAATGGAGGGTGAATAATGAAAGTATTTTATTTTGCTCATTTAAAAGAAATAATAAACATAAATGAAGAGCAAATAACTCTTAACCAAGACTACTCTGTGTTAAACTTTAAGCAATATTTAGTTGAGAAGCATCCAGAGTTAAATGATGAAACTTTTCAAGTTGCTGTAAATGAGGAATTTGTGCAAGAATCAAGTGTTATAACAGACCAAGATGTTGTTGCATTGATTCCACCAGTTAGTGGAGGGTAAAGAGAAAATGATAGCAATAGTTCTAGCTGGCGGTAAGTCCAGTAGATTCGGTTCACCAAAAGCGTTAGCGACAATTAATGGAGAAGTTTTTTATGAAAAAATCATTCAAACTTTAAATCAAACGAATTTATTTGAAAAAGTTGTGATTAGTACGAGTGAAGAATTGAAAGATTCATTCAATCACCATAATGTTGTCGTAGATTTATCAAAGTACAAAAATAATGGTCCTTTAGGTGGGATATATAGCGTGATGCAAAAACATGATTCGGAATGTTATTTTGTGATTGCTTGCGATACACCTAAAATTACCGAAAAAGCGATTAGTCATCTGTATCAATTTTTTATTTCGCGTGTAATGGAAGAACAGCTAGATATTGCTGGATACGAAGCAAATGGTAAAAAAATGCCGACGTTAGCATTTTATAGTCATCGTGTCGAAGCGGACATTAAAGAAGCGTTAGACCATGAAGCTTTTAGAATGAAAGATATATATGAAAAGAAACCTTCACAATGGTTAGATGTATCAAATGTGAAAGATTCAACTAATTGGTACCAAAATATAAATTACATTGAAGATTTAGAAAAAGCTGAGTCTTAACGATTGTATAGGTAGAGGGGGCGTTACGATGCATCAACCTATCAAAGATAAATTAGGAAGACCAATTAGAGATTTGAGAATATCGGTTACCGACCGATGTAATTTTCGTTGTGATTACTGTATGCCTAAAGAAATTTTTGGGGATGATTACGTCTTCTTACCTAAAGAAGAATTATTGAGTTTTGAAGAAATTACGAGATTATCTAAGCTATACAGCTCACTTGGTGTAAAGAAAATTAGAATTACAGGCGGAGAGCCGCTTCTAAGACGAAATCTATATGAGCTTGTAGAAGCTTTGAACAAAATAGAAGGTATAGAAGACATCGGACTAACAACAAATGGTATGTTGTTAAAAAAACATGGATTGAATTTATACAATGCAGGACTACGAAGAGTGAATGTAAGTATAGACGCAATGGATGATGAATTATTTAAATCGATTAATAATCGTCAAATATCCGCTTCTCAAATACTCGATCAAATAGATTATGCAGTGAGAATTGGTTTAAAAGTTAAAGTGAATGTCGTGATCCAAAAAGGGGTGAACGACCAAGAAATACTGCCACTTGTTGAGCATTTTAAAGAGAAAAACATTATCGTAAGATTTATAGAATTTATGGATGTAGGTAATGATAACGGGTGGAATTTTGATAAAGTCGTCACTAAGAAAGAAATGTTAAATATCATTTCTTCAGCCTATGATGTAGAACCAGTGGACGCCAATTATTTTGGAGAAGTTGCAACATACTATCGCCATAAAGATAACGGCGCACAATTTGGTTTGATCACGAGTGTGTCAGCATCATTTTGTTCATCATGTACACGAGCAAGAATTTCATCTGACGGTAAATTTTATGGCTGTTTATTCGCTGAAAAAAATGGTTATGATATAAAATCAGAGCTAAGAAGCGGCAAGACAGACGAAGAATTATTAAGCACATTAAAGTATTTATGGAATATAAGAGATGACAGATACTCAGATGAACGAACAGCAGCTACAGTAGCAAGACGAAAGAAAAATAAAATTAATATGAACTATATAGGTGGTTAGATTAGAAGTTAGGGACAGAATTCCGAGAAATGTCCGTAAGAGGTGCTGTTAGGGACAGAATTCTGAGAAGTGTCCGTAAATGAGCGCCCATCTAATTACCACAATTCAGAATAATGGTAGTTAGCACATTCATAAATATCTAAAAACAAGCTAGGACAGTCCCAATGTCCTAGCTTGTTTATTATTTCATAAAATATTTTCCGATAATCATATCTAACGTTTCTTTTGAAAGTACGAGTGTTTGTTCGTTTGCTTTTTTGAGCATTTCTGCAGTATTCTCATCATTAAATTTGATAGATTTAGAGAAGTAAGGTGCAAATACATCGATAAAACTATTTAACACTCTTTCTTCGTCTGTTATTGTGTTTATCTCACTCATTGGTGCAACTTCTAATTGATGGAAATCTAGGTGTTTCTTAATTGTTTCAAATATAAAGTCATTTGATGGTGGGTTCTGATTGGTTGCATGATAAATCTTATGATTTTCTGCATAATCACATGCTACTGTGAGTACTTGTACAACATAATCAACGGGTACGAAATTCGACGTATGACTTGCATCTCCAAATAGTCTATATATTGCATGATCTTTCTTTTTTTCTACACGTCTTTTGAAGACTTTTAATGCTTTCATAAAGCCATACAGCGTAAAGTTTGAATCAGCTTCTCCTGTTATGGAATCGCCTATTATAATTGCTGGACGTATGATTGATGTTGCCATTGTTTTTCTTTGCATCACGATATGTTCAGCTTTAATTTTAGTCGCTTCATAAGGATTATTTGTAGGTGAATCGATTGAATGTAGTACTTCATTACCGAGTTCTTGTTCACCAACCGTATAGGCTGTTGAAACATATAATAAATGCTTTGTTTGTATTTGTTCTGCTAAGTCCAAAGCATGTTGTGTACCGATATAATTGATTTGATAAAGATCATCTGCAAGTTCGAAATTAAATTTGACGAGTGCAGCTAAATGATAAAATTTATCTATTTGAGGTATCGTTTCAATATCACTTTCAGACACGCCACATAATGTTTCTGTAATGTCTCCGTTAATAAAGTGAATTCTTGAATGATACGATGGATTTAATTTATTGAGCAATTGGTCTTTCTTCTGCTCACTCCTGTATAATACATAAAATTGCTTTTGTGCATCTTTTGCAAGTGATTGTATTAACTCTGCACCTACAAATCCTGTAGCACCTGTTAAAAAAATGTTCATGTTTCCACTCCGATTCTAAGTTTCTGACTATATTTTGAACGATGACTATCTGAAAGTAAAGTATTTTAATAAGTGTTCACATATAACATTGCTATTTGAAAATTGTTAAGCAATAATATTAGGTAATAGATATAAAAGGAGCGTATTTCATGAACGAACAAAAGATGGCTAAGCCTTCATTATTTTTAATCGTCATTCTCGGTTTATTAACCGCATTTGGACCATTTTCAATAGATATGTATTTACCAGCATTACCAGAAATTAGTCGTGATTTTGATACTACAACGTCAAATACACAATTGACGCTCACACTCTTTATGGTTGGTTTAGCAGTTGGACAAGTATTTGTCGGGCCACTATCTGACTTTATAGGACGTAAACGACCACTCATGGTTGCATTGATTGTATATACAGTAGCTTCAATATTATGCGTATTTGCACCTAATATATACGTCATGATGGCATTACGATTTGTACAAGGTTTTACTGGTGGGGCAGGGGCAGTTATTTCCCGGGCAATTTCCAGTGATTTATATAAAGGTAAAGCTTTAACGAAATTCTTGGCGATATTAATGCTTGTTAATGGTGTAGCACCTATTTTAGCACCTGTATTGGGTGGTATTATATTATCATTTTCAACTTGGAAAGTTGTCTTTATTTTATTAACGATATTCGGCTTTATTATGTTTAGTTTATCTTCAGTAAAATTGACAGAATCATTACCTGTAGAAGAACGTTCATCAGGTAGAATCAGTGAAGTGCTAACAGACTTTAAAAATTTACTCAAAAGTCCAAAATTTTTAATGCCTTTATTTATACAAGGATGTACATACGCGTTGTTATTTAGTTACATATCCGCTTCATCATTCATAACGCAATCTGTCTATCATATTTCACCGTTAGCTTTTAGTTGTATGTTTGCTTTTAATGGTCTTGGATTAATATTATCAGGTCAAATTATTAATAAATTAGTCGACTATTATGATGAACATGTACTTATGCGTTTATTCGGAATGATTCAAATTATAGGTGTGATTATCGTTTCAATCACATTGATGAACGGTTTATCCATTTGGATATTAATGATTGGATTCTTTATACTCGTTAGTCCAGTATCTGCAATTGGTACAACTGGTTTTTCTATTGCAATGGCTAACAATAAAGGCGGCGCAGGAAGTGCTGCGAGTTTATTAGGATTATCTCAATTTCTATTCGGTGGTATCGTTTCACCGTTAGTGGGTATAAAAGGAGAACATGAAGTATATCCATATGTCCTGACAATTATTATCGTTTCAATATTGCTGATTATTTTATTCTTTGTTAATAGTAAAGTGTTTAAAAGAGCAGCTTAAAAGTAGGAGGGTATGTACATGAATTTAAAGTTTGATCATATTATTCATTACGTAGACGGTATAGAATCAATTGAATTTCCACATCAGTATATACAAGCCATCCAAGGCGGTAAACATACGCAATTAGGAACTTACAATCAATTAAGTTATATAGATTTACATTATATAGAGTGGATTGACGTCTTTGATGCAGATTTAGCACGTTCATATGCTCAAACAGAAGAAGGCAGATTAAGCTTTGCGAATACGTTTAAAGATACGCATGTACAAGAAGGATTTAAAAGGATCTGCCTTAGAACACAAAATATCGATAACGTGAAGGCTCATCTAGAGCAATTTGATTTAGATATTGTAGGCCCAATTGAAATGTCGAGAACGAAACCAGACGGCACAACGATACAATGGCAATTACTATATTTAGATGATAAGCAAGATTTAAATTTACCATTCATCATTCAGTGGGGAGAAAGTGATGAAGAACGAGTAGCATCTTTAAAAGCTCATTTTCATGATGACTTAACAATTGATGAAGTGACGATTCAAGTGAACAATCTTCAAGAATCGAGTCAAAATTGGCAATCATGGTATGGTTTGAAAGAGCTTGAGAAAAGCGAAGAATATGTTAAGTTAAGCTTTAAAGAAGATGATGTTGTCATTAAACTTACAGAGGATGTAGAGGAGAAATACACGACATTATCACTCTCATCAACAAATATAAAAAAAGACACGCGCATTTTATTTAAAGGCGCGTGTTACGAATTCAAAGCTAATTAGCATAAACACTGAGATAGACGCTTTGAACAATAATGCCTAAATGCACGAGTGCAATTAAGGCACTTATAATGGCTATAAATAATATAGATTTGCGAGCGTTCTCAAGAATAAAGACAATGCTTAATAGCAAGGTGAAGGCAACAGTTATGATACGATAGCTTAAATAATTAATTGTGCTATCAAAATTTAGACTGACCGCAATCAGTATGACATTTATGATAATAAAAAGCGTTAGAACAAGTTGTCTCATATATTTCAATCCTAACTGTATGTTTTATATGACAAGTATAACAAATATTGGTCTTTTGCGTGAAATTATAGTACGTTTCATTGTATAATTAAAAGACGAATTGATAAAAAGGAGATTTATAAATGACGATAAAGAAAATGAATATCACTCATGAGCAACATGATGAATTTGTAAAGCAACATCCAAATGGTGATATGTTGCAACTTACAAAGTGGGCAGAATCCAAAAAGCTTACAGGTTGGTATTCTCGTCGTATAGCAGTGGGCGATGGTGAAAAGATAACAGGTGTAGCACAACTTTTATTTAAGAAAGTGCCAAAGCTACCTTATACATTATGTTACATATCTAGAGGTTTTGTTGTTGATTATAAAGACGAAACATCTGTTAAAGTACTTTTTGAATTATCTAAAGAAATCGCACGTAATGAGAAAAGTTATGCCATTAAAATTGACCCAGATATAGAAGTGGATCAATCTGAAGGTGTTCTTGAATATTTAACTTCATTAGGATTTGAACATAAAGGTTTTGAAGATGGATTAAGTAAGAAATATATCCAACCTAGAATGACGATGATCACAAAAATCGATCAACCTGAAGAAGACTTAATGCAAAGCTTTGATAAACGAAACCGCTCACGTGTTAGAAACTCTTTAAAAAGAGGTACTGAATTAGTTATTGGTAACCGTGATGACTTAAAAATCTTTGCGAAAATCATGGAAGAAACAGGCGAGAGAGACAATTTCTTAACAAGAGATGTTTCATACTTTGAGAATATTTATGATCATTTACATCCAGATGGCGACTGTGAATTATTCTTAGTTAAAGTTGTGCCAGATACAGTCTTAAAAGACTTATTTAAAGAACGTGATGCACTACTTGAAGAAAAAGAAAAATTAGCAAATAGAAGACAAACTAAGAAAGTCGTTAATCAGTTAAATGATGCTGATGAAAAATTAGGTAACTTTGAAAAACGAATTCAAGAAATGGAAGAGTTAAAAAGTAAAAAACCAGATGGCGTGTATTTATCTGGTGGTATCTTAATCTTCTCAGGTAAGAAATCGTATTATTTATATGGTGCGTCATCAAATGAATATCGTGAATTTTTACCAAATCACCGCATGATTATTGAAATGATGCGTTTTGCTAAAGAAAAAGGCGCTACTAAGTTCGACTTCGGTGGTACGGATAATAACCCAGACCAAGACCATGAACATTATGGATTATGGGCTTTCAAGAGAGTTTGGGGCACTTATTTAAGTGAGAAAATCGGTGAATTTGATTATGTATTAAATAAACCACTTTATACTGCAATCGAGAAAGTGAAGCCAGCAGTAGTCACTTACAAAAGAAAAATCGAAAAGAAAATCAAAAGAAACTAGACATAAGATTAAGGCACTAAAACTTTAAATTATTAAAATTTTAGTGCTTTCTTTATGTATAAGGTATGTTTTAGCGTTAAATTATTATACAATTATTTACAAATCATAAATTAGGGGGAAATTGAGTGGTTCAAAAAATGATCAAGTTCTCGCTGAATAATAAATTTGCTATTTTGCTTATGACGATTATTATTTTGCTTGGCGGCATATATTCAGCGTTTAAAATGAAACTAGAGTTATTACCGGATATTACAACACCTGTTATAACAATTACGACACCATATCCAGGTGCAACACCTGAAAGTGTTCTAGAAAATGTAACAGAACCAGTTGAAAAAGAAGTTCAAAATCTAGAAGGCGTACAAAATGTCACAAGTCAGTCTTTAGAAAATGCTTCAGCAATTACATTAGAATATACATATCAAACAGACATGGATGAAGCTGAGACTGAATTAAGAAAGAAATTAGAAGCGTTAGATTTACCTGATGGTGTTCAAGATCCGGATATGAGTAGAATGTCTATGTACTCATTTCCAGTTGTGAGTTATTCAATTTCTGATAAAGATGATGATCTTGAAAAAGTCACAAAACAAATGCAATCAGACTTAATACCTAAACTTGAAAAAGTAGACGGCGTACAAAATGTATCATTGTCAGGTCAAACATTAGAAGAAGTCAATTTAGAATTTGACCAAAATGAATTAACGAAACGTGGTATGAGTGAAGATGAAGTACTTCAATATATCGACGGTGCTACGAAAGAATCACCTTTAGGTTTATATACATTTGGTGATGATTTGAAATCAATCGTTGTAGATGGAAGGTTTACTTCAATTAAAGCGCTAAAAGACTTAGAAATACCTATGACAGGTGGCGCTTCAAGTGGTGGAGGGCAAAGTGCAGCAAGTCAATCACAACAAGGCCAGCAAGCTCAACAAGGTCAAGAGGGTTCTGAATCAAGTGATAGTAGCGCATCTCAAAGTATCCCATCTGTAAAATTATCTGATATCGCAGATGTTAAACAAGAGAAGAAACGAGATTCAATTTCTAAGACGAATGGTAAAGATGCTTTAGCGCTTCAAGTAACGAAATCTACAGATGCCAATTTAGTAGATGTCGTTGATAATGTAGACAAAGAACTTGAAGCTTATAAGAAAGATCATAAGAACATAGAATCTGTACAATTGATGGAAACAGCATCAACAATTAAAGACTCAGTATCGACGATGGTTGAGAAAGCTTTAATCGGTTCTATCGTTGCAGTTATTATCATTATGTTCTTCTTAAGAGATATTAAATCAACTATTATCGCGATGGTTTCTATTCCAATGTCATTATTAATGGCACTCATTGGTCTAAAAGCGATGGATGTTTCATTAAATATCTTAACTTTAGGGGCATTAACAGTTGCAATTGGACGTGTTATTGATGACTCCATTGTTGTTATAGAGAATATTTATCGACGCATGTCGGATAAAGGTGAAGAACTGAAAGGTAGTAAACTGATTACAAGTGCGACGAAAGAAATGTTTATTCCAATCATGTCTTCAACAATCGTTACAATTGTCGTATTCTTACCGTTAGCTTTTGTAACTGGACAAATTGGAGAAATGTTTAGACCATTTGCTTTAGCAGTAGCATTTAGTTTACTAGCTTCACTACTCATAGCATTAACAATAGTGCCAGTACTTTCACACATTTTCTTTAGAAATGGGATTAAGAAAGCTAAGAAAGAAAGAGGACATTGGTTAGCGGATAAATACAAAGGTATTTTAAAATGGAATTTAAATCATAAATGGCTCGTTATTGTATTAAGTATTGTGCTTGTTATCGCAAGTATTGCACTTGTATTTACACCTTATATCGGTAAATCGTTTATCGATACAGGTGAAGATAAAATGTTAGCACTAACTTATAAACCTTCACCAGGTGAAAAAGAAGATCAAGTTGTTAAAAACGGTGAACAAGCTGAGAAATATTTATCAAAAGATAAAAACGTAGAATTTGTTCAGTATAGTGTAGGCGGAGAAAATCCATTTAATCCATCTGCCAAAAATGACATGGCTTTAATGGTTAAATACGATAAAGATACACCTAACTGGGATAATGTCGGTAAAGAAGTTATGGATCATATCGGTAAATTCAACCATAAAGGTGAATGGAAACAACAAGATTTCTCTACTGGCGGTACAGCGAACGAAGTATCTGTAAAAGTATCAGGTCCATCAACTGAAGCAATAGAAGGTACAGTTAAAGACGTAGAGAAAGAAATGAAGAAAGTTAAAGGTGTAGAAAACGTAAGTTCGAACCTTTCTAAATCTTATGAGCAATACGATGTGAAAGTCGATCAAAATAAAGCGAGCAAATTAGGACTTTCAGCTGGTCAAATTGCTATGACGCTTAATCAAACTACACAAGAAAAAGTTGTTACTAAATTAAATGATGATGGTAAATCTATCGATGTTAAACTGACTAAGAAAGAAGAAACTGATTGGTCAGAGAAGAAATTAGAAGATACTAAGATTACATCTCCATTAGGTAAAGATGTGAAACTAAGTGATATTGCGACATTGAAGAAAACAACTTCACCAGATACAATCACAAGAGAAAATGACAAAATTTCTGTTTCTGTAGATGCTAAAATCACTGCAGACGATGTTGCTAAAGTAACAACAGATGTTAATCAAAAAGTTTCTAAAATTGATACACCAACAGATGTTGAATTAAATGTTGGCGGCACAAACGATGACATCAACGAAGCAATAGAACAATTATTGCTTGCGATGGGTGCAGCCATTCTAATCGTATATTTAGTAATCGTATTAACATTCAAAGGTGGATTAGCACCATTTGCAATATTATTCTCATTACCAGTATCTATTATTGGTGTAATCGCAGGACTGTTAATTACACAAGAAACTATATCCGTACCAAGTATGATTGGTATGTTAATGTTGATTGGTATTGTTGTAACGAATGCAATTGTATTAATAGATAGAGTGATTAATATGGAAGAAGCGGGCATGTCTACAAGAGAAGCATTAATAGAAGCAGCAGGCACGCGTTTAAGACCTATCTTAATGACAGCTATTGCGACAATCGGGGCATTAGTACCACTATTATTTGGTGGCGGAAGTTCTGTCCTTATTTCAAAAGCATTAGCAATTACAGTAATAGGTGGATTAATTTCTTCAACATTATTAACACTATTAGTTGTGCCAATTTCATATGAAATCATTATGAAATTTAAGCGAGCAATATTTAAAAGACCAAAAGAACGTATAGAATAGATGATTAACCCCTCCATGTTTGTGAGACATGGAGGGGTTTTTGTATATAGTAAATATATTGGTGCCGTTAGTAACAAAAGTCGGGAGAAGTGTAACTAAGGGCGGCCTATCCTAATAAAAGCAACCTGAGTAACCATTCCATATACCTATTATGATTTATTTCATAGTCATTTAATAAGAAAATACTTGTTCGTGTTTCATACTTTGATAGAATATATTCATATACAAAAAATAGTCTGAAGAATTTTATTTCGAGGAGTCGTTATTGTGCCAATATCAAAACTATTATCAGAAATACCAGACAGTTACTTTGGAAAGACAATGGGACGTAAGGTTGAACATGGTCCGTTACCGTTAATTAATATGGCGGTTGGTGTCCCAGATGGTGAAACGCCAAAAGTTATCGTAGATGAATTTATTAAAGCTGTACAAAAGCCAGAAAATCAGAAATATGGTGCTTTTCATGGTAAAGACACGTTTAAACAAGCGATTGTAGATTTTTATAAGAGACAATATGATGTGGATTTAGATAAAGAAGAGGAAGTATGTATTTTATATGGTACAAAAAATGGTTTGGTCGGTTTACCGATTTGTGTCGTAGAGCCTAATGACCATGTGTTATTACCGAATCCTGGCTATACAGATTATTTAGCAGGTGTTCTACTCGCTCGTGCTAAACCATATTCTTTAGAATTAACACCTGAACATCAATACTTACCACAGTGGGATGAAATAGAACCTGAAATCTTAGATAAGACAAAATTAATTTATTTAACTTATCCAAATAATCCAACAGGTTCTGTTGCAAATACAGAGTTTTTTGATGAAACGATTGCTAAATTTAAAGATACACAAACAAATATTATACATGACTTTGCATATAGTGCTTTCGGATTTGATCAGAATAATCCAAGTATTCTCCAATCGGAAGGTGCTAAAGAAACAGCTGTAGAGATATTTTCTTTATCGAAGGGGTATAATATGTCTGGTTACAGAGTAGGCTTTGCAGTCGGTAACAAAGAAATGATTGCTGCTTTAAAGAAATACCAAACCCACACATATGCTGGTATGTTTGGTGCATTACAAGATGCGAGTACTGTCGCTTTAAATGAATGTGATGATTTTCTTATTAAACAAAATGAAATATTTAAGACGAGAAGAGATCAATTTGAAGCGTCATTAAGAGAAGTAGGTATACCATTTGAGCCAATGAAAGGTGGTATATTCCTGTGGTTACAAACACCTCCAGATTATGATGGAGAAGCATTTGTAGAATACTTATTACAAGAGGTTTCTATTTTAGTTGCTCCAGGTATACCATTTGGCGATAATGGTCAAAATTATGTCAGAATCTCATTAGCGTTAAGTGATGACGAACTATTGGAAGGTGCTAAGAGGTTACAAGGTCTAGCTCACTTATACAAATAAAAAGAGCTGAGAAATAAATATTCTCAGCTTTTTTACATAAATGAGATTTTGTCGATATGCTTTAGGGTATTAAAACACTATAAATAATAAAATCACAAATATGATCAATATAAAGATCGACATATAATTGAGTAGTTGAATCGCTTTTTGGTCTTTAATACGATATTTAAATGCTGTGATTTCAACATTGATAACGAGACAAACCAATACAGCTAATATCCACCAAGTTTGCATTGCAAAACTAAATACAATACTGCCTAAAAAAACAATAAGCATAAGCCCCATTATAAATCTTAAAGCTTGCGTAAGCATCGTATGTAGTTGGTATATACTTAAGTAACTAATAATAAGATAAATAATGGTAAATAATAAAAGTATGAGAATTAACATAGTCATTTCCTTTCGTTAATCTTGATCAAGTTGAGTGCGAACTTTACTGATTTCTTCTTCGATTTTGACAAGTTGTTTTTCAAGTAAGTCGGTTGCTTGACCAGTAGATTCTCTCTTTTCTAGGTCATTTTGTATACGTATGTAATCATATTTAAGTTCAGAAAGTTGTTGGTTTAAATCCATTTTAAACACTCCTTTTTATAAAATAGCTATGAAGTAGGTGATAAATTGAAAAAAGTTAAAACCAATGCGATGCGCATCTTAGATCAATATAATATATTTTATCATACTCATGAATTTAAAATAGGAAAAGATCATTTAGATGGTCATGAAGTTGCGCAATTAATTCAGAAACCAGAACATCAAGTGTATAAGACGCTTGTATTAACAAATGGGAATCGCGAATATTTCATCTTTGTTATTCCAGTCGTTGAACATCTTGATATGAAAAAAGCTAGTAAAGCTGTTGGTCAGAAAAAATTAGAGCTCTTACCACTTGATCAACTCACCAAAGTTACAGGGTATGTAAGGGGCGGTTGTTCTCCAATAGGTATGAAAAAAACATATCAAACCGTAATTGATATCAATGCAGAATCATTATCAACGTTTATCGTAAGTGCAGGTAAACGTGGTTATCAGATTGAACTTGATCCAGCAGATTTAGCCAAAGTCATTGATGTAAGATTTGATGATGTTATTAAATATAACTAAACTAATTTTAGTATAATTTATTAATATTTCAAACAAAAAGTGTGCATAGAAGTTAAACTGTTGTTAATATAGATAAATGTGAGTTTAATGAGAGAAGTGATAAAGTGACAGAAAAATTTATAATGATTATTTTATTAATTACTTTAGGATACGTTCTAAAGAAGCTTAAATTCTTTAAAGCTTCTGATGGTAATGTACTTGCAACACTTGTACTAAATGTTACTTTGCCTTCATTAGTGATTGTAAATTTAAATGGATCTGATTTAGATTTATCTTTAGGATGGCTTCCTATATTAATGCTATTGTACGGCATTATAGCAAAGCTACTAATCATATGGTTATTCAAGAAAAAATATAATAATCAAATAAGAGGTACTGTGGGCATGATGGCCGCTTCAGTTAATATTGGACTGTTTGCATATCCATTAGTCGCACAAATTTGGCCTAAAAATGGTTTATTATACTTTGGTATGTTAGACATTGGTACAGCTATCATTATGTTCGGTGTAACATATTTTGTTGGTAGTTACTTCAATGATGGTGGCGATCAATTTGACTTTAAACGAATGGGTTTAAATTTATTAAAGACCGTACCACTTATGACATATATGATTATGTTTATCTTAAATATAATGAGCATTAAAGTACCTGACAAAGCGATAGATTTCTTTGAAATTATTGCAAATGCGAATATGCCATTATCCATGATCTTATTAGGTTTATTCTTGAATTTTAAAATCGAAAAAGCATACTTACCGATTGTTGTTAAATACTTAGCATTTCATTATGGCTTTGGTTTATTAATGGGATTAATTGTTCATTTCTTCTTACCTGTTGATGACCCAATGATCAAAACGACGTTACTTATTGGTTGGTTATTACCTATAGGTGTTTCAGTACTGTCTTATGCCATTACATTTAAATATAAGACTTTACCTATAGTGGGTATGGCTACTAATTTAAGTATTGTCATATCAATCGTCATTTTATATGTATATCAATTTTTCTTTGTTTAATAAAACAAAAAAAGCGTTTGGATTTCGCATCCAAACGCTTTTTGTAATCTATTAACCTTTACCGCCCATGAAAGCAGGGTAGTTTGTCATTCCGCCATCAACATATATTGTTGTACCGTGAATGTAACTTGCTTGTTCTGAAGCTAGGAATGCATTAATATTTGCAACTTGATCCGCTTCACCAATTTCATGTAGTGGAATCATTTCTAATGTTTCTTCGCGTGTTGCTGGGTCAGAGAATTTTTCGCGAGTATGTTCTGTAACAATAGCCCCTGGAGAAACATTATTAATTCTTATACCATTTTTACCGTATTCCATAGATAAAGTTTCCATCATCAATTTTAAGCCGCCTTTACTTGCTGCGTAATTGACGTAGTTTGGCCAAGGAATAACATCGTGCACACTTGCAGTATTGATGATTTGACCTTTAATATCATGCTCTAAATAGTAATTAATGACTTCTCTACTACCAATAAAAGCACCTGTTAAGTTGATATCGATAACTTTAGACCATTCTTCTAAACTCATTTCATGAGATGGAATTGGTTTTTCGAAACCAGCATTATTGATTAACACATCTATACGACCAAATGTTTCATGTGTTTGTTGAATCAAGTTCTTGATATCTGCTTCTACTGAAACGTCTGCTTTAATAGCAACCGCGTCAGCACCAGAATCTTTAATAGATTGAACGATTTTTTCAGCTTCTTCAACGTGATCTAAATATCCAATAACAACTTTTGATCCTTCTTTACCAAATCGTTCAGCAGTTGCTTTACCAATACCACTGTTACCACCAGTGACAATCACAACTTTATCTTTTAAATCTTCATACATATTAAACACTCCTATTTTTATATATTGAGTTTACCCTTTAGCTGCACCAATAATGAATGCTGCAATAATGATTAACACGATACCTATCCAAATAAATGTCATTTGGCGTTTTGTTTTTTGTTCGCCTAATAGGTAAATACCACCTAGAGTAGAAACGATTACTAACATTTGTGAAAATGAAAAGCTCGTTCCGACACCAACTTTTGGTTGTGAAATGAATAGGAACATATTACCTAATGCCCATACAATCCCTGGCAATAAGTTGAGTGTCGTATGTTTAACAGTAGGTTTATGTTTGAATGATAAAATGATCCCCCCAATTACCATACCTATAGATTGTGGAAATAATGCATCCCAACCTTCAACACCGAATACTTGGCCGATTACAACGTATACGACATAACCGACAGTAGAGATGAGTAATATTGGAATAGCTTTACCAAGCTTTTTAGTATTTCCGCTATTTCCAGAACCTTTTTTCTGAACAGATGTAAATATCACACCGATAATCAGTAACACTAAACCTGATAGGCCAAGTGCAACTTGCGTACCTGTTGACCATTCTCCTAAAAATGCAGCACTGAATAATGTTGTTCCAAGTAATTGTAAGCCTGTAGATATAGGCATCGTTATTGAAACGCCAATTAAGTCTACACTTCTAAGTTGAAATCCTTGTCCAAGTGCCCAGAAAGCACCAGAAATCATACCGATAATAATTGTAGTGAATGTAAAGTGCACATCACCAAAGAAGAATAGACATAAACCGATGATGAAAGCCCCGATTGTTGTACCTAAAATTTGGTTATAAGGACCTCCACCAACTTTAACATTGATTAATACGACGCTTCCCCAGAACAATGCTGGTAATAGCGCTATAAGGTATTCCATACACAAGACTCGCTTTCTCTATTTATTTGTATTATTTAAACTACCCAAGTATTATACGCCCGAAACTTTTTTATTGTAAAACATATAGCTCACAATGTAATTTTACTATTAAAAAAGACCCATGAGCGCTTATTAAGCATTCATGAGCCTTAGTTTAAATATTATACATCGTATGGTCTCACATATTTAAAATGATGTGTTTCATTGACGATGTGGAAACCGACTTTTTCATATAATAATTGTATTTGTTCATGCTTTTTACTATCTACATAAATACGAACTGTTTCGACATCTTGATGATTAAATGCTTCTGTCGTCGCGAAATGAATCATTTGAAACGCGATGCCTTGTTTTCTGTAATCATGGTGAGAAGCTAAATTAGGAATTGTGGCTAATTTCTCAGGTATATCTATGGATAGATAGATGTATCCTTTAACAAGACCTTCAGCTATATATAAATAAAGCGCATGATTGTCATCTAGTGAATCTATAATATCATCAGCACTTATATCACTATGTTTGAAACTATTGGAATGTAATTTGTTAAAGGCATAGTAATAAGGTTTGCTGTATGGCGTCATTTGGTGTTGCTTATCAATTGGTAAAGGTGGTTGTTGAATTTCTAAAGTATATTGCGTTTCTACATATCCCGCATGTAGTCTTTTCAGTTTACTATTATTTAAAATGTGATCTTTATGTAGCGAAATGTGGCAATATTTAATGTTTGGATGATTATTTAAAAGTGTTTCCCATATTTCTTTTAAGGCGTTTAACGTTTCTTCATTTGTATTATTAACGATTGGTCCCCATACATTTGCAGTCTCATCATCTACACGCTCAAATCCTAATATCCCGGTAATTGTGTCATTGTCTTCTATATAGTAGAAGGTGGTTTCATCAAATTTATGGCTTAAGTCATTCTTAATCTCTTCTATTGACTGAGGTATATGTGTCACGTAGTTTGTTTCTTGCCTGTTTTTTTCGTGTAAATAAGAAGCTATCGGATCGATTTCTTTAAGAGGCAGTATTTGCATGATAGTCACTCCTTTAATATTCAACGATTATTTTATTCCATTATACGATTAATCGAAAATTTATAAAAGTTTTTCATGCCTTTAGAACACTTTTTATTCATGTTATAATAATACGAATGTAAAAAAGAATGGGTGAAAAGAAATGAAAGCATTAGTTCTTGCAGAAAAACCTTCAGTAGGTCGTGACATCGCTAAAGCATTAGGTATTCATGATCAGAAGAAAGGTTACTTTGAAAATAAAAATTATATCGTTACTTGGGCATTAGGACATCTTGTAACGAATGCTACGCCTGAAGAATACGATAAGAAATTTAAAGAATGGAATTTAAATGTCTTACCAATAATTCCTGATTATATGAAACATGTTGTAATTAAGAAAACAAGAAGCCAATTTAATACAGTTCAACATTTGATGAAACGAGACGATGTAAATTCAATTATTATTGCGACAGATGCTGGTAGGGAAGGTGAACTTGTTGCAAGGTTAATTATTGAAAAAGCAAAAGTTAAAAAGCAAATTAAGCGACTATGGATCAGTTCAGTTACTGAAAAAGCAATTAAAGCAGGCTTTCAAAATTTAAAACCTGGTGAAGCATACAACAATTTATATCAAGCAGCATTATGTAGAAGTGAAGCGGATTGGATTGTCGGTATAAATGCGACTAGAGCTTTAACAACGAAATATGACGCACAATTATCATGTGGTCGTGTTCAAACACCAACTTTAAATCTTGTACAAATGAGACAACAAGAAATTCAATCATTTAAACCTGAAAAGTATTATCAGATGAATATTGAAGTAGAAGGTTATAAATTTAAATGGTTGAGTAAGAGCGGAGATAAAACATTTGATGCTGATTTAATAGAACAAGTTAAACAACAAGTTCAAAATAAAAAGGGTATTATCCAAAATATCTCGAAGAAGAAAAAAACAAAGTATCCTCAAAAGCTATACGATCTTACAAGTTTGCAACAAACAGCTTATCAACGTTATAAAATGAGTGCGAAAGAAACGTTGAATACAATGCAAGCATTGTACGAACAACATAAAGTATTGACTTATCCAAGAACAGATTCTAACTATTTAACAGATGATATGGTTTCTTCTCTGAAAGAACGAGTATCATCATTAAGTGCTACACCACTTAAATCACATGCTGTACCATTGCTTAAAAAACCAATTAGAGCGGGTAAACATTTTGTTGATAATAAGAAAGTTTCAGACCACCATGCGATTGTACCAACAGAAGTGAGACCTAACTTTGATCAGTTATCTCCTAGAGAACAGAAAATTTATATGCTAGTGGCTGAAAGATTTTTAGAAGTATTATTACCACCATATCAATATGAAGAAACAACTGTGACATTAACATGTGAAGGGGAAACTTTTAAACTGACACAAGAAGTAGCAGTTGAATTAGGCTTTAAAGAACTATATGAAGAAAAGACGCATGTGAAAGCTTTGCCTTTTGAAGAACAGCAGCATGTGAACATACAAAAAGTGACTGTCGTTAGTAAAGATACAGAACCGCCTGCGTACTTCAATGAAGGAACTTTACTTAAAGCGATGGAATCACCACATCATTTCTTTAAACTTAAAGATAAGAAAATGGCTCAAACTTTAAATGAAACAGGTGGTATCGGAACAGTTGCAACTAGAGCGGATATCATTGAGAAGTTATATAGTTCTAATGTAATAGAAGCGGTGCAAGGTAAAATTAAGATTACGCCTAAAGGAAAACAATTATTAAACTTAGCACCTGAACAATTAACTTCACCAGAATTAACGGCAGATTGGGAAATGAAGTTAACTCAAATCGAAAAAGGAAATTATTCTAAAAATAAATTTATGAATGAAATGAGAAACTTCACGAGAGAAATCATTGCGGATATTAAAGAAAGTGATGATAAATTCAAGCATGATAATATCACAACTACTGAATGTCCGACTTGTGGTAAATTTATGCTTAAAGTTAAAACGAAAAATGGTCAAATGCTCGTCTGTCAAGATCCAACATGTAAGACTAAGAAGAATCAACAAAGAAAAACGAATGCCAGATGTCCAAACTGTAAGAAGAAACTTACACTGTATGGAACAGGTAAAAAAGCAACTTATAGATGTGTGTGTGGTCATACAGAAACACAAGAGCATATGGACGAAAGACTTAAAAATAGAAAATCAGGCAAAATAGGCAAAAAAGAAATGAAGAAATATATGCAAACTGAAGAAGTAGAAAACAATCCATTTAAAGACGCTTTAAAAGGATTGAAGTTCTAATTTAATATGTATAGAGACTGGGACATCATGTGATGTCTCAGTTTTTTTATTCTTTTAGCAGCAATAGAGTTGGCTAGAAGCGTACTGTCACGGATTATAAAGCGTAAAAACCGAACTATAACACGAACATAAATAAATTTAATTATATAAATGTTCGTAAAAAGTATTGATTTTTGATGTTCCCAGTAATACAATGTACAGTGTTGAAATTAATAAAGGAGTCTTATGATGAAACGTTACTTTAAGTTTGATGAATTGGGAACAAATTACAAAAGAGAAATTCTTGGTGGTTTAACAACATTCTTATCTATGGCATACATATTAGCAGTTAACCCATCAATGTTAAGTTTGGCAAGTGTTGAAAATGTACCTGATTCAATGAGAATGGACCAAGGTTCTGTGTTTGTTGCTACAGCGTTAGCAGCATTAGTTGGTTGTTT
Source organism: Mammaliicoccus sp. I-M35 (assembly GCF_022386455.1). NCBI lineage: Bacteria > Bacillati > Bacillota > Bacilli > Caryophanales > Staphylococcaceae > Mammaliicoccus > Mammaliicoccus sp. I-M35. Next base: position 161,268 of record NZ_JAJNIL010000002.1, read on the forward strand.
ATTTATGGGTATCATAGCGAAATACCCGATAGCTTTAGCACCAGGTATGGGATTAAATGCATTTTTCGCGTTTACAGTTGTGCTTACAATGGGTATTCCATGGCAAACTGGTTTAACGGGCGTACTATTCTCAGGTGTTATATTTGCGATATTAACGATGAGTGGTTTACGAGAGGTTATTATCAATGCAATACCATTTGAATTAAAGATGGCTGTATCTGCCGGTATAGGATTGTTTATTACCTTTGTAGGTTTACAAGGAGCAGGTATTGTTAAAAAAGAAGATTCAACTTTAGTTACTCTTGGAACAATGCATAACCCAGAAGTACTATTAGCAGTATTTGGTATTATCATTACTATTATATTAATGGCTAAAAAATTACCAGGAGCAATTTTCATCGGAATGGTCTTAACAGCTATTGCGGGATTAATTACAGGCTTAATTGCAATGCCAGATAGTATAGTAGGGAAGGTACCAAGTGTATCACCAACATTTGGTGCAGCATTCGAAGCGTTTGGTGATTTATCTACTATATTTAATGTACAATTCTTAATTGTCGTTTTAACTTTCTTATTTATAGATTTCTTTGATACTGCAGGAACGTTAGTTGCGGTTGCAAACCAAGCTGGTTTAATGAAAGATAATAAATTACCTAGAGCAGGTAAAGCATTATTCTCTGATTCATTAGCAACAATTGTAGGTGCAATATTTGGTACTTCAACTACAACAAGTTATATAGAATCTAGTGCAGGTGTTGCAGTTGGTGCACGTACAGGATTCGCAAGTGTTGTAACAGGTATTTGTTTCTTGGCAGCATTATTATTCTCACCATTAATGGCAGTTGTTACAAGTGCGGTTACAGCACCAGCACTAGTTATAGTAGGTGTATTGATGGTTAGTAACTTAGGTAAAATTGATTGGCAAAAATTTGAGATAGCAGTACCAGCTTTCTTAACAATGATTATGATGCCTTTAACATATTCAATTGCAACAGGTATCGCGTGTGGATTTATATTCTACCCAATTACAATGATCGTAGCAAAAAGACATAAAGAAATTCACCCAATTATGTACGGTTTATTCTTCGTCTTTGTCGCTTACTTTGTATTTGTACATGCATAATAAAAAAAGCCACGAGATTTCATTTAATGAAGTCTCGTGGCTTTCTATTTATATATTAACTTTTATAAGTAGTCTTGTAATATTTAGATGGGATATATACTGGGGCAATTATAATCGTAAATAAGAAGATGATCATTAAAACGACCATTACGATATGTAATAACCAGCCAATAATAGGAATGATTGCAACAAAGCTAGCGATTAGTCCGATTAATGGAATAACAAATATTACTTTAACAGAATTCTGGTTATCTATTAATAGGATAAGTGTCGTAATAAAGTATAACGTTCCATTAAGTACCAAAGCATTATAACCAGTTGAAAGAACGATTCCTCCACCTAGAAAAGGAATGGCTAATAATAACTCAGATACAACTAATATAATAGAAAGAACTAGCAACACTGATTTAATTCCTCTTTTCATGATTTCACCACCTAGTTAAAATTGCTTGTTATATTATAACATTTTGATTACAAATTATCTATTTAAATTTTACCTATTGAAAAAGAACGCATAATCCGTTATAATACTTGGGTATGTGTTAGATGAAATTAGAAAAAATATATGGTTATCTATTGATTAATAGAAATAAATCATGTATCATATCTAATGTTGGACTTTAAGAAGCGATGAAGCGAGAGGTTACTGACACACCCGGCCGCTTTGCCATGGCGGTGTGTGAGAGAGTTTTCGTGGAGAAGTCTATCACTATAAAGTAGACGAACAAGGAGGGAAAATTATGGCAAAACAAAAAATTCGTATCCGTTTAAAAGCGTATGATCACCGCATGATCGATCAATCAGCAGAGAAAATTGTTGAAACAGCTAAACGTTCAGGAGCTCAAGTGTCTGGTCCGATTCCATTACCAACTGAGAAATCAGTTTATACTGTAATCCGTGCCGTTCATAAGTACAAAGACTCACGTGAACAATTCGAACAACGTACGCATAAACGTTTAATCGACATTCTTAACCCTACACCAAAAACAGTTGATGCTCTTATGGGCTTAAACTTACCATCAGGTGTAGACATCGAAATCAAATTATAATTCATTAAAATAACAGGAGGTGCGACTTTCGATGACCAAAGGAATCTTAGGAAGAAAAATTGGAATGACTCAAGTATTCGCAGAAAACGGTGAATTAATACCAGTTACTGTAGTAGAAGCTAGTCAAAACGTAGTATTACAAACTAAAACTGAAGAAGTAGACGGCTACAACGCTGTTCAAATCGGTTTTGAAGACAAACAAGCATATAAAAAAGATCGTAAATCTAACAAATATGCTACTAAAGCTGCTGAAGGCCATGCTAAAAAAGCAGGTACAGCACCTAAGCGCTTCACTCGTGAATTCAGAAACATTGATGTTTCAGCATACGAGGTAGGTCAAGAAGTCACTGTAGATACTTTCCAAGCAGGAGACATTATTGATGCAACAGGCGTTTCAAAAGGTAAAGGTTTCCAAGGCTCTATTAAACGCCACGGTTTCTCTCGTGGACCAATGAGTCACGGTTCTCGTTACCACAGAGGCTCTGGTTCAATGGGTATGGCTTCAGATGCTTCTAAAGTATTTAAAGGTAAAGAATTACCAGGCCGTATGGGCGGAAACACAGTTACTATGCAAAACTTAGAAGTAGTTAAAGTTGATGCAGAAAATAACGTAATTTTAGTTAAAGGTAACGTGCCAGGTCCTAAAAAAGGTTTAGTAAAACTTACAACTTCAATTAAAAAAGGTAATAAATAATTATTTAGGTGAAAGGAGGAAACAACATTATGGCTAATATTGATGTATTAAAAGTAGATGGATCAAAATCAGGTTCTATCGAATTAAATGATAGTGTATTTGGTATCGAACCAAACCAACACGTATTATTCGAAGCAGTCAACTTACAACGTGCTTCATTACGCCAAGGTACTCACGCAGTTAAAAATCGTTCAGCAGTTCGTGGTGGTGGACGTAAACCTTGGAAACAAAAAGGTACAGGTCGTGCTCGTCAAGGTACAATCCGTGCGCCACAATGGCGTGGTGGTGGTATCGTATTCGGTCCTACACCAAGAAGTTATTCTTACAAAATGCCTAAGAAAATGCGTCGTTTAGCATTACGTTCTGCATTATCTTCAAAAGTAAGTGGTAACGAATTAACAGTTTTAGAAGCATTCAACTTTGATGCACCTAAAACAAAAGAATTCAAAAATGTAATGAGCAACTTAGAACTTTCTAAGAAAGTTTTATTCATCGTTGATACTGTAGACAGCAACGTTGAATTATCAGCTCGTAACATTCCAGGTGTTAAAGTTATCGACGCTCAAAGCTTAAACGTATTAGATATCTTAGATTCTAGTAAAGTCGTAATAACTAAAGCAGCAGTGGATAAAGTAGAGGAGGTGCTCGCATAATGGAAGCAAGAGATGTTATTAAGCGCCCCGTAATCACAGAAAAATCTTCATCAGATATGGCTTTAGATAAATACACATTTGATGTAGATACACGTGCAAACAAAACACAAGTAAAAATCGCAATCGAAGAAATTTTCGACGTGAAAGTTGATACAGTAAATATCATGAACGTTAAAGCAAAAGCTAAACGTGTTGGTCGTTACAATGGTTTCACTAACAAACGTCGTAAAGCAATCGTAACTCTAAAAGAAGGTTCTTCAATAGACCTATTTAACTAAAAACAATTACCATTAAGGAGGTAAAACGACAATGGCTCTTAAAAAGTATAAGCCAATTACAAATGGTCGTCGTAATATGACATCTTCAGATTTCGCTGAAATTACATCAACGACTCCTGAAAAGTCTTTATTACAACCGCTTCCGAGAAAAGCGGGACGTAACAACCAAGGTAAATTGACAGTTCGTCACAGAGGTGGCGGTCATAAACGTCAATACCGTGTAATTGATTTCAAACGTAACAAAGATGGAATTCCTGCTAAAGTAGCAACTATCGAGTATGATCCAAACCGTTCAGCTAATATCGCATTATTAGTATACGCAGATGGTGAAAAAAGATATATCATTGCTCCTAAAGGATTAAAAGTAGGACAAGAAGTATTCAATGGTCCAGATGCAGATATCAAAGTAGGTAATGCATTAGCATTAACTGATATCCCAGTTGGTACTACAATTCACAATATCGAATTAAAACCAGGTAAAGGTGGACAATTAGTCCGTTCAGCTGGTACAAGTGCTCAAGTACTTGGTAAAGAAGGTAAATACGTACTAGTTCGTCTTAAATCAGGTGAAGTTCGTATGATCTTATCTACTTGTCGTGCAACAATCGGTCAAGTTGGTAACGAACAACACGAATTAATCACAATTGGTAAAGCTGGTCGTTCTAGATGGATGGGTAAACGTCCTACAGTTCGTGGTTCTGTAATGAACCCTAACGATCACCCTCACGGTGGTGGTGAAGGTCGTACACCAATCGGTCTTAAATCACCAATGTCTCCATGGGGCAAACCAACACTTGGTAAGAAAACTCGTAAACAAAACCAACGTTCATCTAAATTTATCGTTCGTGGTCGTAAGAAAAAATAATAATACCTTATTTACGTGTGCGGCTTAGATGCCGCGCGCATTAAATAAGAAGGGAGGCGCCATAATGGCTCGTAGTCTTAAAAAAGGACCTTTCGTTGATGATCATTTAATGAAAAAAGTTGAAGCTCAAAACGAAGGTGAAAAAAAATCAGTTATTAAAACATGGTCTCGTCGTTCAACAGTATTTCCTAACTTCATCGGACATACAATAGCAGTATATGATGGTCGTAAACATGTGCCAGTTTTCATTACTGAAGATATGGTTGGACATAAATTAGGAGAGTTTGCACCTACACGTACTTATAAAGGTCATGCTGCAGACGACAAAAAGACTAAACGCTAATTTCTAAAAAGAGGAGGAAGTCACAATGGAAGCAAAAGCGGTTGCTAGAACAATAAGAATCGCACCTCGTAAAGTGAGATTAGTTTTAGATCTTATTAGAGGTAAAGAAGTGGCAGAAGCAATTGCCATCTTAAAATTAACAAACAAAGCAACATCACCTGTTGTTGAAAAATTATTAATGTCAGCATTAGCAAATGCAGAACATAATTATGATTTAAATCCTGACACATTAGTAGTAAAAGAAGCTTACGCTAATGAAGGACCTACATTGAAACGTTTCCGTCCACGTGCACAAGGTCGTGCAAGTGCGATTAACAAACGTACTAGCCATATTACAATCGTAGTTGGCGAAAAAGAAGCTAAAGAAGTTAAAGAAGCATAATTAACTAAATCATTAAGGAGGGAATATAGTGGGTCAAAAAATTAATCCAATCGGACTTCGTGTCGGTGTAATTCGTGACTGGGAAGCAAAGTGGTATGCAGGCAAAGACTTCGCAACACTTTTACATGAAGACTTAAAAGTTCGTAAATATATCGCAGAAGCATTAAAAGAAGCTTCAGTTTCAAGTGTTGAAATTGAACGTGCAGCAAACCGTATCAATATCGCTATCCACACTGGTAAACCAGGTATGGTTATTGGTAAAGGCGGTTCAGAAATTGAAAAATTACGTAACAAATTAAACGCATTGACTAACAAAAAAGTACACATCAACGTTATCGAAATCAAAAAAGTTGATTTAGATGCAACATTGGTAGCAAATAACATTGCTCGTCAATTAGAAAACCGTGTATCTTTCCGTCGTGCTCAAAAACAAGCTATCCAACGTGCTATGAAATTGGGAGCTAAAGGTATCAAAACTCAAGTATCTGGTCGTTTAGGTGGCGCAGATATCGCTCGTGCAGAACAATATTCAGAAGGAACTGTTCCACTTCATACATTACGTGCAGACATTGATTTCGCACATGAAGAAGCCGACACTACTTACGGTAAATTAGGTGTTAAAGTATGGATCTACCGTGGAGAAGTTCTTCCTACAAAGAAGTCTAGTGAAGGAGGAAAATAATAATGTTATTACCAAAGCGTGTTAAATTCCGTCGTCAACATCGTCCAAAAACAACTGGTCGTTCAAAAGGCGGAAATGAAGTAACATTTGGTGAGTACGGTTTACAAGCTCAAACAGCAGCTTGGATTACTTCTCGTCAAATCGAATCAGCTCGTATCGCAATGACACGTTACATGAAACGTGGCGGAAAAGTATGGATCAAAATATTCCCACATACACCATATACTAAAAAACCTTTAGAAGTACGTATGGGTTCAGGTAAAGGTGCAGTTGAAGGATGGGTAGCAGTAGTTAAACCAGGACGTATCTTGTTCGAAGTTGCAGGTGTTCAAGAAGAAGTTGCACGTGAAGCATTACGTCTTGCAGCACACAAACTTCCAGTTAAATCTAAGTTTGTAAAACGTGAAGAATTGGGTGGTGACACAAATGAAAGCTAAGGATATCAGAAATTTAACCACTACTGAAATTGAAAAAGAAATCAAAGAAGCTAAAGAGCAATTATTCAACTTACGCTTTCAGTTAGCAACTGGTCAACTTGAAGAGACTGCTAACATTCGAAAAGTTAAAAAGACGATTGCACGTCTAAAAACAATCGTTCGCGAAAGAGAAATCGAAGAAGAGAAAGCAGCAGATAATAAATAATCAAGTAGAGGAGGTTCATTACTGTGAGTGAAAGAAATGACCGCAAAGTTTACGTTGGTAAAGTAGTTTCAGATAAAATGGATAAAACTATTACAGTAGTTGTTGAAACATACAAAACTCATAAATTATATGGTAAACGCGTAAAATATTCAAAAAAATATAAAACGCATGATGAAAACAATTCAGCAAAAATGGGCGATATCGTTAAGATTGCAGAAACACGTCCTTTATCATCAACTAAACGTTTCCGTCTAGTTGAAATCGTTGAAGAATCAGTAATTATTTAATAGAAGTATAAAGATAAGGGAGGTCAAACAAAGATGATCCAACAAGAAACACGTTTAAAAGTAGCAGACAACTCTGGTGCTCGTGAAGTATTAACAATTAAAGTTTTAGGCGGATCTGGTCGTAAGACAGCTAACATTGGTGATGTAATCGTCGTTACTGTTAAAAATGCTACACCAGGTGGCGTTGTTAAAAAAGGTGAAGTTGTTAAAGCTGTTGTTGTACGTACTAAATCAGGTGTACGTCGTGAAGATGGCTCTTACATCAAATTTGACGAAAATGCATGTGTAATCATCCGTGATGACAAAGGTCCACGTGGTACACGTATATTCGGTCCTGTAGCGCGTGAATTACGTGAAGGTAACTTCATGAAGATCGTTTCTCTAGCGCCAGAGGTACTTTAATCTATAATGATAAAAAACAAAATTCCTAAGGAGGTGCCTACACATGCACATACGTAAAGGTGACAACGTAATCGTTATCTCAGGTAAAGATAAAGGTAAAACTGGTAAAGTTTTAGAAGCATTACCTAAGAAAGAACGCGTAGTTGTAGAAGGTGTTAATATCATTAAAAAACACCAAAAACCAACTCAGTTCAATCCAGAAGGTGGTATCTTAGAAACAGAAGGTACTATCCACGTATCAAACGTTCAATTACTTGATCCTAAGACAAATGAACCAACTCGCGTTGGATACAAAGTAGTAGATGGTAAAAAAGTTCGTATCGCTAAAAAATCTGGCGAAGAAATCAAATCATCAAACGAATAATTATTAAGTGAAAGGAGGATCCACTTTGACACGTTTAAAAGAAAAGTTTAATAATGAAATTTCTGCTGAGTTAGTTAAGAAATTTAACTATAGTTCAGTTATGGAAGTACCAAAAATCGAAAAAATAGTTGTAAACATGGGTATCGGTGATGCAGTTCAAAACTCTAAAGTTTTAGACTCTGCAGTTGAAGAACTTCAAGCAATCACTGGTCAAAAACCATTAGTAACTAAAGCTAAAAAATCTATTGCGACTTTCCGTCTTCGTGAAGGTATGCCAATCGGTGCAAAAGTTACATTACGTGGAGAAAGAATGTATGAATTCTTTGATAAATTAATCTCAGTTTCATTACCACGTGTACGTGACTTCCGTGGTATCTCTAAAAAAGCATTCGACGGTCGTGGAAATTACACTTTAGGTGTTAAGGAACAATTAATTTTCCCTGAAATCGACTATGATAAAGTAAGTAAAGTACGAGGAATGGATATCGTTATCGTTACAACTGCTAACACTGACGAGGAAGCTCGTGAATTGTTAACACAATTCGGTATGCCATTTCAAAAGTAATCTCTAATTATAAAGGAGGCTAATTAAGTGGCTAAAAAATCAATGATCGCTAAACAACAACGTAAACAAAAATTCGGAGTTCGTGAATACACTCGTTGTGAACGTTGTGGACGTCCACACTCAGTATATCGTAAATTCAAACTTTGCCGTATTTGTTTCCGTGAACTAGCATACAAAGGCCAAATCCCTGGCGTACGTAAAGCTAGCTGGTAAACTCAAAAGAATGAAAGGAGGAAACACAAATGACAATGTCAGATCCAATTGCAGATATGTTAACTCGCGTGCGTAACGCAAACATGGTACGTCACGAAAAATTAGAGTTACCTGCATCAAACATTAAAAAAGAAATCGCAGAAATCCTTAAAAAAGAAGGATTCGTAAAAAGCGTAGAATATATCGAAGATGATAAGCAAGGTGTTATCCGTATGTTCCTTAAATATGGTCAAAACAACGAGCGCGTTATCACAGGATTAAAACGTATTTCTAAACCAGGTTTACGTGTATATGCTAAAGCTGACGAACTTCCAAAAGTTCTTAACGGTTTAGGTATTGCACTTGTTTCTACATCTGAAGGTGTTTTAACTGATAAAGATGCTAGACAACGTGGAATCGGTGGAGAAGTATTAGCTTATATCTGGTAATTATAAAATTATAAGGAGGTGCCCACATAATGAGCCGTGTTGGTAAGAAAATTATTGAGATCCCTTCAGACGTTACAGTTACTATCGAAGGTAACACAGTAACAGTTAAAGGATCTAAAGGTGAACTAACTAGTACTTTTAATGAAGAAATGACATATAAACAAGAGGACAACAGCTTAGAAGTTGTACGTCCATCTGACTCTAAAGAACATAAAACAATCCATGGTACAACTCGTGCGTTAATCGCTAACATGATTGAAGGTGTATCTAAAGGTTTCGAGAAAAACTTAGAACTTATTGGTGTTGGTTACCGTGCCCAAATGCAAGGTAAAAATATCATCTTAAACGTTGGTTATTCTCACCCTGTAGAAATCGTTGCTGAAGATGGAATTACATTATCAGTAGAGAAAAACACTAAAGTTAAAGTAGAAGGTATTTCTAAAGAACGTGTTGGTGCAATTGCATCTTATATCCGTTCAATCCGTCCACCAGAACCTTATAAAGGTAAAGGTATTCGTTACGAAGGCGAATATGTTCGTCGTAAAGAAGGTAAAACTGGTAAGTAATCATTAAGATAAGAAAGGAGCACTAACATGATCGCTAAAATCGACAAAAATAAAGTTCGTTTGAAAAGACATGCTCGTGTACGTGCTAAATTAGCTGGTACAAGCGAAAAGCCACGTTTAAACGTATATCGTTCAAACAAACATATTTATGCTCAAGTAATTGATGACTTAAACGGTGTAACAATCGCTCAAGCATCAACTGTAGATAAAGAATTTAATTTAGAGCAATCAGGTAATGTAGAAGCAGCTGCTAAAGTAGGCGAAATCGTTGCAAAACGTGCCGCTGAAAAAGGCGTTGACGCTGTAGTATTTGATCGTGGAGGATATTTATACCACGGACGTATCAAAGCATTAGCTGATGCAGCTCGTGAAAACGGACTTCAATTTTAATTTAAAGGAGGGACACTCATGCGTCGTAAAGAACAAGAAGTTAAAGAATTTGAAGAGCGCGTAGTTACGATTAACCGTGTAGCTAAAGTAGTTAAAGGTGGTCGTCGTTTCCGTTTTACAGCTTTAGTAGTTGTTGGAGATAAAAATGGTCGCGTAGGTTTCGGTACTGGTAAAGCTCAAGAGGTACCTGAAGCTATTAAAAAAGCAGTAGAAGATGCTAAGAAAGAATTAGTAACAGTTCCACGTGTTGAAGGAACAACTCCTCACCAAGTTATTGGACGTTTTGGTGCAGGTCGTGTTTTAATTAAACCAGCAGCACCTGGTACAGGTGTTATTGCAGGTGGACCAGTTCGTGCCGTATTAGAACTAGCTGGTATCACTGATATCTTAAGTAAATCATTAGGTTCTAACACACCAATCAACATGGTTCGTGCTACAATTGAAGGACTTAAAGAACTTAAAAATGCCGAAGAAGTAGCTAGTCTACGCGGTAAATCAGTAGAAGAATTATTAAATTAAGGAGGGAACAAACACTATGGCTAAATTAGAAATTACCCTCACTCGTAGCGTTATTGGTCGTCCTGAAACTCAACGTAAGACAGTTCAAGCGCTAGGACTTAAAAAAACAAACTCAACTGTAGTAGTTGAAGATAATCCTGCGATTCGTGGGCAAATCAACAAAGTAAGTCACTTAGTAAAAGTTACTGAAAAATAAATTCATCTAAAGTATTAAGGAGGTGCCAAAATGAAATTACATGAGTTGAAACCAGTTAAAGGTGCTCGTAAAGAACGTAACCGTGTAGGTCGTGGTATGGCTACAGGTAACGGTAAAACAAGTGGTCGTGGTACTAAAGGTCAAAAAGCACGTTCAGGTGGCGGTGTTCGTTTAGGTTTCGAAGGTGGTCAATTACCATTATTCCGTCGTTTACCAAAACGTGGATTCACTAACATCAACCGTAAAGAATATGCAATTGTTAATCTTGATCAATTAAATCGTTTCGAAGAAGGAACTGAAGTTACACCAGCGTTATTAGTAGAATCAGGTGTTGTTAAATCTGAAAAATCTGGCGTTAAAGTTTTAGGAAACGGTTCATTAGAAAAGAAATTAACAATAAAAGCTCATAAATTCTCAGCTTCAGCTATTGAAGCAATCGAAGGTAAGGGCGGAACGCATGAGGTGATCTAATGTTTGAAACGATCATTAGTTTTTTGAAGACTAAAGATATTCGTAACAAGATATTATTCACACTAGCAATGCTCGTTATATTTAAAGTTGGAACTTACATTCCAGCCCCTGGTGTTAATCCAGATGCTTTTAATCAAAATAAAGGTTCGCAAGGTATTACCGATTTGTTTAACACATTCGGTGGAGGTGCCTTGCAGAACTTCTCAATTTTAGCGATGGGTATTATGCCTTACATTACTGCTTCAATCGTAATGCAATTATTACAAATGGATGTTGTACCTAAGTTTACAGAATGGTCTAAACAAGGTGAAGTTGGTCGTAAAAAGATTAATCAATTTACACGTTACTTCACAATTGTATTAGCCTTTGTTCAAGGCTTAGGTATGTCGTATTCATTTAATAATATGCTTGGTGGTAATTTAATTCAAAATACTTCAGTGTTAAATTATGTGTTAATAGCACTTGTTTTAACTGCAGGAACAGCTTTCTTAATGTGGTTAGGTGAACAGATAACACAATTTGGTGTAGGTAATGGTATTTCTATTATTATCTTCGCTGGTATTTTATCTTCAATGCCAAACTCATTAATTCAGTTCTACCAACAAAGTTTTGTTGGTGCAGATGATACAACTATGGCTTGGTTAAAAGCGATTGGTTTATTCGTAGGTATGATTTTACTAACTGTTGGTGCAGTTTATGTACTACAAGCAATTCGTAAAATTCCTATTCAATATGCTAAACGCCAAACTCAAGGTGCAGGTGGTTCATTATCTGCAAACGCAACATACTTACCTTTAAAAGTTAACTCAGCAGGTGTAATTCCTGTAATCTTTGCGATGGCATTCTTCATGCTTCCGAAGACATTAACATTGTTCTTCCCGGATCAAGAATGGGCGCAAACAATTACAAATTATGCTGATCCATCACATAATATTGGTATGATTGTATATGTTATTTTAATTATAGCTTTCGCATACTTTTATGCATTTGTTCAGGTTAATCCTGATAAGATGGCTGAAAACTTACAAAAACAAGGTAGTTATGTACCAGGTATTAGACCTGGAGATCAAACTAAAAAATACATTACTAAAGTGCTTTATCGTTTAACGTTTGTGGGATCAATTTTCTTAGCTGTAATTTCTATTATTCCGATTTTAGCAATTAAGTTAATGAATTTACCTCAAGCAATACAAGTTGGTGGTACTAGCTTACTAATCGTTATCGGTGTTGCAATTGAAACAATGAAAACTTTAGAAGCTCAACTCAATCAACGTGAATATAGAGGCTTTAGAAGACGATAAGCAAGTAGGAGGGTTTTTATGAACATCATTTTAATGGGTTTACCTGGAGCAGGTAAAGGTACTCAAGCGAGTGAAATTGTTAAGAAATACCCTATTCCTCATATCTCAACTGGTGATATGTTCCGTAAAGCGATCAAAGAAGAGACTGACCTTGGTAAAGAGGCTAAATCTTATATGGATCGCGGGGAACTTGTACCAGATGAAGTGACTATAGGTATCGTTAGAGAAAGACTAGCTGAAGAAGATGCGAAAAAAGGATTTTTACTAGATGGTTTTCCTCGTACAGTTGAACAAGCTGATGCATTAAATGAAATTTTAAGTGACTTAGATCGTAAAGTAGATGCTGTTATCAACATCGAAGTTGCGGAAGAAGAACTTATGAATCGTTTAACTGGTAGAAGAATTTGTGAAGTATGTGGAACAACTTATCATTTAGTATTTAATCCACCAAAAGTTGAAGGTGTTTGTGATCTTGATGGTGGTAAATTATATCAACGTGAAGATGATAACCCTGAAACAGTAGCAAATCGTTTAAGTGTTAATGTTAAACAAACTAAACCACTTTTAGATTTCTATGAAAATCAAGGTGTCCTTAAAAACATCGATGGTTCTAGACAAATTGATAATGTTACTGAAGATGTTATTCAAATTCTTGAATCATTATAGTAATGACGCTTTCACCCCGAATTCGCCTAACTTTAGGTGATTCTTGAACGCGTGAATGCGTTCAATTTTAAGAATCAAGATAGTATTTAGGTTTTTGAAATACAATCGGAGTGATTACAAGAAGCGATAAGTATTTGAAGTGTTGTCGAATGCAAATCTTAAGTATTAAATCATCCCAATTTTATAAACCTGTGCTTATTCTATGTGATTTAATCACCTAAAGTATGTCTCTAATTTTGGACCAGGTTTTAAAACATGAAATACTTTTGTATTTCACTAGAATGAATAGAAAAAGGGGGAAATGATCATGGCTAAACAAGATGTAATCGAATTAGAAGGTACAGTATTAGATACTTTACCAAACGCTATGTTTAAAGTAGAATTAGAAAATGGACATGAAATTTTAGCACACGTTAGTGGTAAAATACGTATGAACTATATTAGAATTCTACCTGGCGACAAAGTAACAGTTGAAATGTCTCCGTATGACCTAACACGCGGAAGAATCACTTATCGTTATAAATAATCGTCACTCCAAATACAAGGAGGTATACAAAGATGAAAGTAAGACCATCAGTAAAACCAATTTGCGAAAAATGTAAAGTTATTCGTCGTAAAGGTAAAGTAATGGTGATTTGTGAAAATCCAAAACACAAACAAAAACAAGGCTAATAAAAGAGAGGTGTAAATAAATGGCTCGTATTGCAGGTATTGACGTACCACGTGAGAAACGCGTAGTAATCTCGTTAACTTACGTATATGGTATCGGAAAAACAACAGCACAAAAAATTCTTAAAGAAGCAAACGTATCTGAAGACACACGTGTTCGTGATTTAACTGATGACGAATTAGGTCGTATCCGTGAAGTTGTAGATGGCTACAAAGTTGAAGGTGACCTTCGTCGTGAGAAAAACTTAAACATTAAACGTTTAATGGAAATCGCTTCATACCGTGGAATTCGCCACCGTCGTGGTTTACCAGTTCGTGGTCAAAACACTAAGAACAATGCGCGTACGCGTAAAGGACCAGTTAAAACAGTAGCGAACAAGAAAAAATAATAAGTAAAGGAGGCACATATAAATGGCACGTAAACAAGTTTCTCGTAAACGTAGAGTTAAAAAGAATATTGAAAGTGGTGTAGCTCACATCCGTTCAACATTCAACAATACAATCGTAACGATCACTGATGATTTCGGTAATGCATTATCATGGTCTTCAGCAGGTGCGTTAGGATTTAAAGGTTCTAAAAAATCAACACCTTTTGCAGCTCAAATGGCTTCAGAAACAGCTTCAAAAGCTGCTATGGAACACGGTTTGAAAACTGTAGAAGTAACAGTTAAAGGTCCTGGCCCAGGTCGTGAATCAGCGATCCGTGCGTTACAATCAGCTGGATTAGAAATCACAGCAATCAAAGACGTAACACCAGTTCCTCATAACGGATGTCGTCCACCAAAACGTCGTCGTGTATAATTTTTGTTAGTTCTAATGTTCAAGAGTCACTGGATAGAAATTAATAAAGTTTAATCGACGTTTATAAGGAGGATATATTTAAATGATTGAAATCGAAAAACCTAGAATTGAAACAATAGAAGTTAGTGATGATTCTACATTCGGTAAGTTCGTTGTTGAACCGCTAGAACGTGGTTATGGTACAACACTAGGCAACTCCTTACGTCGTATCCTATTATCTTCATTACCAGGTGCGGCAGTTAAAAATATCGAAATTGAAGGTGTACTTCACGAATTCTCAGCAGTTGAAAATGTAGTTGAGGATGTTACTACTATCATTATGAACATCAAGAAATTAGCTATAAAAATCTACTCTGAAGAAGACAAAACACTTGAAATCGATATTAAAGATGAAGGTGAAGTTACTGCGAAAGATATCATGCATGACAGTGATGTTGAAATTTTAAATCCAGATTTAAAAATTGCAACAGTTTCTAAAGGTGGACACCTTAAGATGCGCTTAATTGCTAATAAAGGTCGCGGATATGCTTTAGCTGAACAAAATAACACAAGTGATTTGCCAATTGGTGTCATTCCAATCGACTCACTTTATTCTCCAGTAAATCGTGTGAACTATACAGTTGAAAATACACGTGTAGGGCAAAGTAGTGATTATGATAAATTAACAATCGATGTTTGGACAGATGGTTCATTATCTCCTCAAGAAGCTGTTTCTTTAGGTGCTAAAATCATGACTGAACACTTAAACATTTTTGTTAATTTAACAGATGAAGCACAAAATGCTGAAATCATGATTGAAAAAGAAGAAGATCAAAAAGAAAAAGTACTTGAAATGTCTATCGAAGAATTAGACTTATCAGTACGTTCTTATAACTGTCTAAAACGTGCAGGTATTAATTCTGTACAAGAATTAGCAGACAAATCTGAGGCAGATATGATGAAAGTTCGAAACTTAGGTCGTAAGTCTCTTGAAGAAGTTAAATATAAATTAGAAGATCTTGGTCTTGGTTTAAGAAAAGAAGACTAATAAAGGAGGTTAATTCATGGGTTACAGAAAATTAGGTCGTACTTCTGATCAACGTAAAGCAATGTTACGTGACTTAGCTACTCAACTTATCGTTTCTGAACGTATCGAGACTACAGAAGCTCGTGCTAAAGAACTTCGTAAAGTTGTTGATAACTTAATTACTTTAGGTAAAAAAGGTGATCTAGCTTCACGTCGTAGAGCTGCTCAAACGATTCGTGACGTTAAAATCTTAGAAGATGACAAAACAATTACTGCATTACAAAAATTATTCAATGATGTTGCGCCACGCTATGAAGAGCGTCAAGGTGGATATACTCGTATCATGAAAGTTGGTCCACGTCGCGGTGACGGTGCTGAATCAGTAATTATTGAATTAGTATAATCTATTCTTTATTGGAGTGACGAAAGTCACTTCAATCATTTCTATATAAATACAATTTATTTAACACACACAAAGCAAATGAGTGCAATGATAATGTTTACCACACATAGATATTGTCTAGCTCAGAGTACTCCACCACATTTGAATGACTTATCGCGTGAACTCGTCTATGGTGGAGTGCGCGCTTTTTTATTTTAAATCCGTTTATACGGATTTTTTTTATTGCATTTTATTTTATAATAGGTAATATGTTTAAAGTAATAAATGCTTACAATTTCGTATGTATACTGTAAAATATATAGTAATTAACTTGTTGAAGGATGAATGTTATAGTGCAGGAAAATTTGATAAGGTTCTCGAACGTTACATTTAAATATGATGAAAATGAGCCAGCTGCACTTCGCGATGTTTCGTTTAATATACAAAAAGGCAAGTGGACATCCATTGTCGGACATAACGGTTCTGGAAAGTCTACAATTGCTAAATTAATGATGGGTATTAACCAAAATTATGAAGGTGAAATTGTAGTTGATGGCATCTTACTGTCGAACGATACAATTGATGAAGTGAGAAGACATGTCGGTATTGTATTTCAAAATCCTGATAATCAATTTATTGGTTCAACTGTAGAGTATGATGTAGCATTTGGTATGGAAAATCAAAGTATAGACTATCACGTTATGCATGAGGTAGTTGATGAGGTATTAACAGAAGTTGGCATGTCAGACATGAAGACATTCGAACCAAGTCATCTTTCAGGTGGACAGAAACAACGTGTCGCGATTGCAGGCATATTAGCGATGTCACCAGATATTATGATTTTAGATGAAGCGACAGCGATGCTTGATCCTGAAGGTAAAGAAAGTATTATGAACTTAATTAAATCTATTCAAAGTGAACACCACTTAACAGTTATCTCCATTACACATGATTTAGAAGAAGCTGTTAATGCTGATGAGATTATTGTGATGAATAAAGGTGAAGTTTATAAACAAGACATACCTGAAGAAATATTTAAGCAAGGTGCTTATTTAACTGAAATTGGTTTAGACTTACCTTTTGCTATGAGAATGAACTACTTGCTCAATCATAATTATGAATATACAACATTCGAACAGTTGGTGAATCGAATATGAAAATAGCGTTTGATAAAGTCACTTATGACTACAGTATAAAGACACCATATCAATATAGAGCTTTAAATCAAGTTTCGACGACATTCACAGAATCTAAATTTTATGCCATTGTTGGCCAAACAGGTTCTGGTAAATCAACATTAATTCAGCACTTAAATGCTATATTAAAGCCGACAGAGGGACAATTAACAATCGGTGATACGAATATTACGAAGAAGACGAAATCAAAGAAATTAGCGCCAGTGCGTAAAAAAGTAGGTATCGTCTTTCAATTTGCAGAACATCAATTATTTGAAGATACAGTTGAAAAAGATATTATTTTTGGACCGCTTAATTACGGTATGGATAAAGAAGCAGCTATTCAAAAAGCAGAATCTCTAATGGATTTGTTAAACATGGATCGTAGCTTATTAAAGAAATCGCCATTTGAGCTCTCAGGCGGTCAGAAACGACGTATAGCCATTGCAGGTGTATTAGCTATGGAACCTGAAATACTTGTCCTTGATGAGCCTACAGTGGGCTTAGATCCGAAAGGGCAGCATGATATGATGGAACTCTTCAATGACATCCATGAAAATCTCGGTATTACGGTTATATTAATTTCACACCAAATGGATATCGTACTTAAATATGCGGATGAAGTTAAAGTCATTAAAGCTGGTGAAATCGTTGCAGAAGATAAGCCAGTTAATATTTTTACAAATGAAGAACTTCTGAATCAAACGCATCTTGAACCACCTAATATTATTAAACTTCAACAAGCAGTTGAAGCTAAATATAATATGAAGTTTGATCAAATCGCGACGAGTGAAGAAATGTTTAAAGATATGTATGAAAAGCAGGTGAAGCCTCATGACTGATAAGTTAATAATCGGGCGATACATACCTGGTAATACAATTATCCATCGATTAGATTCACGCATGAAAATGCTATATGTATTTATATTTATGATATTAATATTCTTTTGTAATTCATGGGCATCTTATGGCTTTATGGTGTTAACCGTGTTAATTATTATGTATTTAGCACAAATAAGATTTTGGTTCTTAATTAAAGGACTCACACCTGTTATGCTACTGTTTATTTTTACGTTCATCATGCATTTAATTGTGACGAAAGGTGGACCAGTCATCATTGATTTAAAGCTATTCACAATTGAACAAAATGGTGTTATACAAGGTGCATTTATTGTTCTAAGACTTGCACTTTTAGTGATGATTTCAACAATCATGACGTTAACAACAAGTCCGATAAGCTTAACAGATGCAATAGAATCGATGTTGAGACCGTTAAAAAAGGTTAAGTTCCCAGTACATGAACTTGCAATGATGATGTCTATATCACTTAGATTTATCCCAACATTAATGGATGAATTAGATAGAATCATAAAAGCCCAAACATCAAGAGGATCTGACGTTACGGCAGGTAGTATATTTAATAGATTAAAGGCCATTATTCCACTACTCATTCCGATGTTTATATCGGCGTTTAAACGTGCAGATGATTTAGCAGTGGCTATGGAAGCTAGAGGTTATAATGCTTCAAATCAACGAACAACCTATCGTAAATTAAAATGGAAACTAAGAGATAGTATTGGATTCGCAACAATTATTGTTGTTGCGATAGCATTATATTTATTAAGGAATTGAGGTGCAGACTTTGAGAATGTTAGTGAAAATTTCATATCACGGTGGACAGTTTATGGGATTTCAAATTCAACATCATGAACGAACTGTGCAATATGAATTTGAGAGAATTCTAAAAAGAATGCATCAAACATTTGTAAGAATACATCCTTCAAGCAGAACTGATAAAGGCGTGCATGCAATAGAGCAGTATTTTCATTTTGATACACCATTAAATATTAAACCAGATAAATGGGAATATGCTTTTAATTCAGCATTGCCTAAAGATATACACGTACAAAGTGTAGAACAAATTGATGAAGACTTTCACTGTAGATATGATTGTGTCGGTAAGAAATATCGTTATAAAGTTTATATCGATCCAGAAAGACATGTATTCGAACATGACACAAAAGTACAGCAAAAGAAACCCGTTGATATTGATTTGATGAATCAAGCTGCACAACATTTTATAGGTACACATGACTTTACAAGTTTCTGTTCACAAAAGACTGAAGTACAAAATAAAGAACGTACCATTTATCAAAGTGAAGTCGTTGAAACAGATGACGGATTTGAATTTATCGTTACAGGATCAGGCTTTCTATACAATATGGTAAGAGTCATGGTCGCTTATTTAATACTCGTCGGTGAAGGGAAGAGAAGCGGTGATGATATTCATCAGCTTCTAAAAGACAAAGATCGAAATAAAGTACCACATACAGCACCAGCACATGGGCTATATTTAGAAAAAATTTACTTAGATAAAGCAGAACTTATTGAAGAGTTCGGAAATGATATCAAAATATATAATAAAAAGTCTTCAGAAAATGTTTAAAACCAATTGACAAAAAGACAAATAAATTATATTATAGACAACGGTATTGTTTTATATCACCACCACGATAAGCCCCGGAATCTTATTGTGTTTTAAGATATAGAAGCAGGAATCAGACTAAGGAAATAAGATGTATATATGAAGCTTTGGTACAGGTTAATATATACATCTTAACCCAGAACTTTTTTAAAATTTAGGAGGACACTATAATGCGTCAAACATTTATGGCTAATGAAGCAAACATCGATCGCAAATGGTACGTTGTTGATGCTGAAGGACAAACGTTAGGTCGTTTATCATCAGAAATCGCATCAATCTTACGCGGTAAACATAAAGTAACTTACACACCACACGTTGATACAGGAGATAACGTTATCATCATTAACGCTGAAAAAATCTACTTATCAGGTAATAAAGAACAAGATAAAATTTACTACCGTCACTCAAATCACCCAGGTGGATTAAAATCAGTATCTGCTGGTGAATTAAAAGAGAAAAACCCAGTTCGTTTATTAGAAACATCTATCAAAGGTATGTTACCTAAGAGCAAACTTGGTGAAAAACAAGGTAAAAAATTATTCGTATATGCTGGTGCAGAGCATCCACATGCTGCACAACAACCTGAAAACTACGAGTTACGTGGTTAATTAAGAGGAGGATACTACATTGGCACAAGTTGAATATAAAGGCACAGGTCGTCGTAAACATTCAGTAGCACGTGTACGTTTAGTACCTGGTGAAGGTAACGTAACAATTAACAAACGTGACGTACGTGACTACTTACCATTTGAATCATTAATTTTAGATTTAAACCAACCATTTGATGTAACTGAAACAAAAGGTAACTACGATGTTTTAGTAAACGTTCAAGGTGGAGGTTTCACTGGACAAGCACAAGCTATCCGTCACGGAATTGCACGTGCATTGTTAGAAGCAGATCCAGAATACCGTGGATCATTAAAACGCGCTGGATTACTTACACGTGACCCACGTATGAAAGAACGTAAGAAACCTGGTCTTAAAGGTGCTCGTCGTTCACCACAATTCTCAAAACGTTAATATGCCAAAGTTGTTGCGAACTTGTTCGCTTACAAATTTGGTACGCAAATTGCATATGCAATTTGTGTTCAACAAAATATGCGTTTCAACACTTCTCGAACAACTTCGAGGAGTGTTTTTTGTATGTGGAAATATATGTGGTGGTATAATATATTTAATATAAATAGAGAACTTAATATATTTAATGATAACTAAAAGGGGGGATCGTGATGAGTACAGAATTGGCAGTAAATAATAAAGTTCTATCTCGATACATTCATAATTCTAATACACCTATTGACGCTATAGCTAAACGTATTAAAAGTATAAATCTCATTCTCGATGGTAAGAAAAATCCTACTTTTAATCAGTTATCTACTATTTCAAAAATGATAAATGTACCAGTTGGCTTATTAATTTTAGATGATTATATTGAACCATATGAAGAAAAATTAGATTTTAGGACAATTAATTCATCTGATATTGAAGAGATGAGTAGTGAACTTAAAGATACGATTAAAGAAATGAGAGTTAAGCAAGATTTCTTGAAAGATGAAGTAGAAAATCATTTAGATTTTATAAACAAATTTAGTATCAATGATAATTATCAACATGTAGCAGAAGAGATTAGAAAATATTTAAATATAAATATTAATTACTTTGAAAATATCGATGATAATCCGTTTACTTATTTCCGTAATAAAATAAGTCAGATTGGTGTTTTTATTTTCTTGAATGGTAAGTATAAAGACAATACTCATAGAAATTTGAATATTAATGAATTCAGAGGATTTGTTTTAGCTGATCAAAAAGCACCTATTATTTTTATTAATCAAAAAGATTCTAAAAAAGGACAACTATTCACACTTGTTCATGAGCTTGTCCATTTATTTATAGGCTATGATGAAATATATAATATTAAAGAAATTAATCATAATAAATTTGATAAAGTAGAAGCCTTTGTAAATAAAGTTACAGCTGAAATATTAGTACCAAGTAAAATATTTGAGAATATAGGTAATAAGCCGGTAGATGAATTATTAAAAATTTTTCCGGTTAGCGAATATGTCCTTATAAGAAGACAATATGATTTTAACTTTATTACACATAATGAATATAAAGAACAGGTTAAAGTATTAGAAGAAAAATATAAAGAAATCAAAAATATTGATAGAAATAAAGGTGGAAACTATAAAAATAACTTGAACTTTAGGATGGATAAAAACTTTTTTAATTATGTTGAAAATGCAGTTAAGTCAGATAAAATTTCGTATACTGATGCTTTTAAAATATTAGGAGTAGGATATAAAGGTTATAAAATATTAGAGAACTAACTCTAAATAATGCATTACACTTCTCGAACAACTTCGAGGAGTGTTTTTTTAGGTAATGGTATAATATATTCCATAACCTTACAGACTAAAAGGGGACTTTTCGATGTATAAACATATTTTATTTGATTTGGACAATACTTTATTAGATTTTAATGCTGGTGAAAGGGAAGCGATTAGAGCGGTTTTTGAATCTGAGGGTATTGTGTTTAATGATTTGAATTTTAAACAGTATCAGGATATTAATAAGCGTTTATGGTTAGAGCTTGAGCAGGGCAAGGTTTCTAAGGATGATGTGTTAACGACTCGCTTTAAGGAGTTTTTTGAGTCATTTGATTTAAATGTTGATGCGCGTGCTAAAGAGGCTATTTTTAGAAAGACGTTGAATGATAATCATGAGCTGGTTGATGGTGCGAAAGATATATTAAGTTATTTGAAAGAAGCGGGTTATCATCTTTATAGTGCTTCTAATGGTGTTTATGAAACTCAGATGAAACGCTTGAATGATGCAGGTATTTTTGAATATTTTGATGATCATTTTATTTCAGAGAAAATTGGATTTGAAAAGCCTCATAAACAATTTTTTGAGCATTGTTTAAGTGGTGTTAAAGACGATGATGTGTCACATTATTTAATGATAGGAGATACGTTAACATCTGATATTGTTGGTGCGTATGAATATGGTATTGATTCATGTTACTTTGACCATCAAAATCTTTGTAACGGGGATATTGCGACATATGTTATAAATCATTTAGAAGCGTTAAAGGATATATTGAAATAAGCTGAGACGTATTGTCTCAGCTTTTATTGTGCTTATATTTAGTTCTCTTCGTTGATATACATTCTATAATAGAATCCTTGTTTCTCTATTAGTGTGTCGTGATTACCAGATTCTATAATGCCTTCTTTTGTTAGGACGTATATGTTATCTGCATTTCGGATTGTTGATAATCGATGGGCGATAACGATAGTTGTCCGATTGAGTGTCAGTTGTTCTAATGATTGTTGAACAACTTTCTCACTTAAATTATCTAAAGCACTTGTGGCTTCATCTAAGATGACGACTTCTGGATTTTTTAGAAACATTCTTGCGATACTAAGTCTTTGCTTTTGACCGCCAGAAAGTTTAGCACCTTTTTCACCAATTTGTGTGTGATAACCATTTGGCAGTTGTTGAATAAATTCATGTGCATTGGCTAATTTAGATGCATGAATGATTTCATCCATTGAAGCTTCAGGATTACCATATTTAATATTCTCGTAAACGGTACTTGAGAATATATAGACATCTTGTTGAACGATACCTATTTTTTGTCTAAGTTCTTCAAGAGGGATCGTTCTAATATCTTGATGATTAATCGTTATGGATCCTGATGTGACATCGTAAAATCTTGGTAGCAGATTGGCGATGGTTGATTTACCTGAACCTGATGGGCCAACTATCGCAATATATGCACCGGGTTCGATTGTTAAATTTAAATTATGGATAATATATTCTTGGTCATATTGAAAGTAAACATAATCAAATTGAATAGCACCATTTGAATGTTGTGTTTGTTGTTGGTGAGTATTCTCTGAAGTTATATCCGGTTTAAGTTGCATTAATTTAAAGAAGCGGTTAAAACCTGAAATACCTTCATTATATTGAACAGACAGCTTAACAAGTACTTCAATAGGTGTTGCGATATTACCTACATACAGTACGAATGCTAACAAATCCCCAATAGAAATTTCTTTTTTCATAATTAGTAATGCACCGAGTACAATGATGATGACAGGCATTGCTTGAATGATGGACCCTATAATCTCATTATATAGAGCTTCATATTTATGAACTTTCTTTTTGATTTCAATCGCTTTTTTATTAAGTGATTTATACTGATTACTTTCAAATGATTCATTCGTAAAAGATTTTGTAACTTTGATTCCTGATATTGTATTTTCTAAAAATCCATGAATTTCAGCATTGGTAGCTTTATCTTGTTCATAGATAGAAGAGAGCTTTTTGATGTAGTACCAATAAACCACAATCATAATAGGAATAAATAGCATCATCACAATTGTTAATTCTACATTGATATACAAGAGAATGACGACAGCACCTATAAAACGAATAATGTACATTAAGATATCTTCAGGACCGTGATGATATAACTCTGATAAGTTCTCAAGATCACCCGTTAATCTCGACATTAAGCCACCCGTACTATTTCGGTCAAAAAAGTGATGAGGTTGGCTTTGAATATGTTCATATAACTCTTCGCTCATATCTTTCTCCATCTTTGCACCCATAACATGACCATAATAATCTATAAAAATATGGCACAAAAATTGAATCAATATGAGCAATACCATAGCAGCACCTAGTAAGTAAATTTCTTTAACATGCGCTACAGAGAAATGTTGAATTAAATTCTCTGTGATATAACGAATAATCAATGGTATTACAAGCGTAATAACCGTAACAAGTAATGAACAAATTAAAGTTAAACCGAAAATTCGTTTATAAGGTCTGTAGTATGATATGAATTTTTTAAATTTCACAATAATAGCTCCTTAAGTTTTATTGGTGTCGTTTACCAATAAACTTAATACATTTCACTTAAAGGTAAACGACCTCAGTGGCAGTAGTTAAAAGGATACGATTATTATTTTTTCTCATGGTAATCTTCCTCTCTAGTGTAAAATTACAGTAAAGACTGTTACTGAGAGTATAAGTTAAAATCCAATAAAACACAACGTGGATGAGAATTACTTGATATAACTCTTTTTTTATCGAAAAACAATAATTTTTATTGATAAACAATAAAAAGAATGTTAAACTTTTATTGAAAAACGATAAAAGGGAGAGGTTTCGATGAGTAAAATTAGCAAAACTGAAAAACGTACTTATATGATTACGATAATTACTATGATCATTAATATTTTAATGCTGGGTCTTGTTCTTGTACGTTTCTTTTTCAAAGTACCTGTAAGTACAGCATTTGATTTAAGAGATGGCGTATTCTATTACTTAATATGCTTTACTATTCAATCGTTGTTAACAGTAGTTTTCTTTATATTCGTATTAAGTTTTATAAAAAATATCAATGAAAAAGATTTCTTTAATTCTGGGAATTACAATAAAATATTCTATTCTTCAATCATTATTATGATATATGCTACGTTAAATACTATGAAAAACAATATTGGGGTGGATGTAACATATAAAGAGTTATTAAATACTGCACCATTTACAACGGTATTGTTGTTGAATATTTCTTTAATGATGTTAAATTTCCTTACGATTTATAATGAATCTAAATCAATAAAAAAAGAAAATGATTTGACTGTTTAAGGGTGACAAGATGATAAAAATTAAATTAGATGAAATTTTAAAAGAAAGACATGTTTCTCTGACTGAACTTGCTCAAGAGGTAGATATTACGATCGCAAATTTATCTATTTTAAAGACTGGAAAAGCAAAAGCTGTTAGATTTAGTACACTAGAAGCAATATGTGAATACTTGGATTGTCAGCCTGGTGACATCATGGTTTATGAAAAGGATGCAGAGTGAAATTAAACTTTGTTATTTTTGCACTTGAATCATATATAGCGTATTCTAAATGTAATAAATGAATGAAGGTGATATATATGATTGAAAAGTTACATCAAGTCATGTTATATGTTGATGATCAAGAAAAAGCTGTTGAATTTTGGAAAGATGTAATGAACTTTGTTGTGAAGTCTGAAGAAGAGTTGCCTGAAGGTTTCAAGTCTGTAGAAATTGCACCTAGTGAAGATGCTGAAACGTCATTTGTATTATTTGATAAAGCTTTTATTGAAAAGTACAGTCCTGAAGTGAGTTTAGAAACACCTTCTTTAATGTTTAAAGCTTCGAATTTTGATGAATTATATAAGTCGTTAAAAGAACAAGGATTAACTGGTCATGATATTATAGAAATGCCTGAGGGTAGAGTATTTAATTTTCATGATAAGCAAGGTAATTATTTTGCAATTACTGAGTAAAAACGGAGGGAATTGAAATGATAGAAACGCAGTTCCGAATTTCTTATAGTATGTTATCTGATGTTGTCAAAGATATAGATGAGAAACAAGCGGATTTTCAACTGGAGTTAGCGAACAATAATATTAAATGGCAACTTGGTCACGTAATTGTGGCAAATGAATCATTTGTCTTTGGTACAAGTGAAGAAGGTAATATACTCGGTGAAAAGTTAGGTAAATCATTCTCACCAGGTACTTCACCACAAGATTTTACAGGTGTAGAACCAACTTTCCAAGAATTAAAAGGCATATTAAATCAACAACTAGAAAGAATATTAAATGCACTTGATGAACAAATGGACAAATCAAGAAAAGCACCGATAGCGAATATGGATACTTTTGCAGAAACAATTTCATTTGGCATATTGCATACGAATTATCATACTGGTCAAATTAAGTTGATGAAATCAATGTTAGATAAATTAGATCAAGGCGTATAAAAATATAGAGAGAAAAGAAACGATTATGTTTCTTTTCTCTCTTTTTCATTAGAACAGTCAAAGCATAATAATGTTTTGTCTTCTTGCACGACACCTTCTATAAAGCCACTATTACAATAAATATCTGTTTGGCATTTGGCACATTTACCTACGAATTCTTTTTCCATAGAATCACACCTTAAAATTCATTTTATGTACTTAAAAGTGATATGATAATTATGTATATACTAACATATTTTTATGGAGTGATAGAAATGGCTTTAGAGATGAAACCAAATTGCGAAAAATGCGGATATGAATTTCATAAGAAAAGTAATGCTTTTATATGTGTTCAAGAAACAACATACTGTAGAGAATGTGCGGAAAATTTATATTATGTATGTCCAGAATGTAATGGAGAACTTGTCGTTCGTCCGAAAGCAAAAGCTGATACTAAAACTGTAATGGGAGACCGTTAAGGATAAATGAGGTGATGGATTGAATATTCGAAGATTACAACTCAATGAGATAGAGAAAGTTGTTGCTGTATTTGATGACTATCGTGTTCATTTTGGACAACAATCAGATATAAAGATGACGTATGAATTTATATATAGAAATGTTTCTCGTGAAGATGCTGTTATATTTATAGCTGAAGCGAATGAGCAAGTGATAGGATTTGTACAGCTATACAAGATGTTGTCATCAATGAAAATGTCAAACCTACTTATTATTAATGATTTATTTTTAACAGCAGATGCGAGAGGTCAACGAATTGGTGAGCAATTAATGAACCAAGCATTTACTTATGGGAAAGAAAATGGATATGAGACAATATATTTAGAAACCGAAAAATCAAATAAAGCTGGTAATCGTTTATATCAAAAATTAGGCATGCAAATCGATGATGAACATAACTATTATCATAAACATTTATAAACAAGAGGTGACTTTTAGATGAAAGCAATTGGGTTTAGTAACAGTTTTGATTTGAAAGTATCAAATGAATTTGAAGAAAGAGATATACCAGTTCCAGAAGCTAAAGGAAGAAATCTTTTAGTGAATGTGAAAGCAGCGAGTATAAATCCTATAGATACGAAATCAAGAAATACATCAGATGGAGAATTTAAAATATTAGGGTATGATGCAGTAGGTGTTGTAGAAGCGGTTGGAGAAGAAGTAGAATTGTTCCACGTAGGTGATGAAGTATATTATTCTGGTACAAATACGAAGCAAGGATCGAATGCAGAGTATCAATTAGTTGATGAACGACTTGTGGGCATTAAA
Source organism: Mammaliicoccus sp. I-M35 (assembly GCF_022386455.1). Taxonomy (NCBI): domain Bacteria; kingdom Bacillati; phylum Bacillota; class Bacilli; order Caryophanales; family Staphylococcaceae; genus Mammaliicoccus; species Mammaliicoccus sp. I-M35. The sequence goes on from NZ_JAJNIL010000002.1 coordinate 188,952, forward strand.
CCAGAACACTTATCTTTCGTTGAATCAGCAGCTTTACCTTTAACTGCACTAACGTCATTTGAAGCATTATTAGAAGGCCTTAATATTTCATCTAACCCTGAAGATAATAAAGATAAGAAGTTACTAATTATTAATGGTGCAGGTGGTGTAGGTTCTGTAGCTACTCAAATTGCGAAACATTTGGGCCTAACAGTAATCACGACAGCTTCACGTAAAGAAACAAGAAGATGGTCAGAGAAAATGGGTGCTGACATCGTACTCAATCATAAACACCACTTACCAGATGAATTAAGAGCACATAAAATTAATCAAGTAGATTATATCTTTAATACACATAGTAGTGATGCATACTTTAATGTAATGGCAGAAATGATAAAGCCAAGAGGAAAAATCGTAGCACTTGTTAATTTTATGGATAAAGTAGATTTAAATTTATTAAAAGATAAAAGTGTGACATTCTCATTTGAATTTATGTTTACTAGACCAAAATATGAAACAGACGACATGATCGCACATCATGAATATTTGAGAAAGTTAACATATTTATTGGATAGAGGTACGATTAAAACGACAGTAAATAAGACACTAAAAGGATTAAGTGTAGAAACAATTACAGAGGCACATCGTTTAATAGAAGAAGGAAAAAGTATTGGTAAAATAGTTATAGAATATTAACAGTACTAATAGAAATGACGTTACGAACACTTCTGGTCAAATTTGTTCATAACGGGGGAGTTAATTACAAAAGTCGGCGGAAGTGTAACTATGGGGGTCTATAGTAACAAAAGTCGGCGGAAGTGTAACTAACGGCGCCGTCTCCAAATAAAATAATCTACAAAAAAGCACAACCTCACGCGAGGTTGTGCTTTTCTACATCTTAATAGTCGTTTTCGTTTGCGATACGTCTTAAGTGTGGATATTTAGAACGTATTACATATACAAGTAATGTTAGTGCTGCGAATACAATTGCGATAAGTCCTATAATAAGCATTGATTGTCCATAAGTTACGTCGCTTGTGAAGTTAAAGATATTTTCTCTTAATGCTTTAATTACATAACTCATTGGAGAGAATGGGTGTAAGTCTTGGAAGAACTTACCTGATAATTCTATTGGGAATGTACCTTCACTTGATCCTAATTGTAAGATCAATAGTATAATCGCTAAGAATTTACCGATATTACCTAATACAACTGTAAGGAATGTCACAATCATATATGCTGCAATACTCCATAAGATAAGTGTTAAAGTGAAGTGTCCTGGATTAGCGATATCAATTTCAAATCCGTATAAACATAGTACTGCTAGTGCTAATGCTGATCCTAAAGCTTGCATCATGAATATTGCAAACTTACTTAACCACCATTTGAATCCTGTAGAATCACCAATTCTTTTATCGATAGGGTAAACTGCTGAGAATGCAACTGCACCTACATATAAACTTAATGATAGGATATATGGTGCAAAGCTTTGACCATAGTTATTAACTTCTGTTAAATCATCTTCGTTTGATACGACTGGATTATTGATTGCTTTAACATTTTTATCTTCAAAGTATTTATCATCTGATTGTTTAATAGCTTTATCAATATTTGCTTTTAATTTGTCATTATTAGCTTGTAAATCACTTAAACCTTGAGATACTTTCATACTGCCTTGTAAAAGTTGTTGTCCTTCTGCGCCAGCCATTGGAGCAAGTTGTTCTAATCCAGATTCAACTTGTTTATTACCATCAATGAGTTGAGATTCTGCATCTGACATTTGTCCAAGTGCTTTAGAAGTATCTTTATAACCATCAGTTAATTTATTCATTCCTTTAAATGATTCTGAAATATATTTCTCACGAACAGATTCACTTAAATTATCTTCAACAGCTGTAATAGCTTTAGATGCGATTTGTGAACCAGTGTAACTATAACCAGGGTTCGTTTTGACATTTAAGTCGATTTTTTTAGGATTTTTGTCTAACATAGAACCTGCATTTTTAGTGGTTTCAGCTGGTATTGAAATGACAGCATAAGATTCACCATGTTCTAAATGTTTGTCTGCAGTTTCTTGAGAAACAAATTCCCATTTAAATTTATCATTGTCTTTTAATTTATCTACTACGTCTTTACCGATATCTGCCTTTTCACCATTGATTTTTCCACCGTTATCACTATTCACTACAGATATCTTTAATGAATCCGTCTTTCCGTATGGATCCCATAAAGAACCTACAAATACTGAACTATAAATAAGTGGAATAAGCATAATTGCTATAAGTGATACGAGTAGAAACTTATGTGTCCATAAATTTTTTATATCATCAAACATGATTAACATTGTCCTTTCCTGTTATAAGTTTATTTGCTTTCTCTAATTGTTTAACAAACGTTATAATTTCTTCGTCTGAAAAGTGAGAAGACAGTTTACGATTAAATGTTTCGTAAATAACATCTTCAGTACGCTTTACAAGTTCTAAACCTTTATCTGTAAGCAAAACAGATTTCTCTCTCTTATCTTCGCCTTGCTGAATAGCAATGAGGTCTAGATGCTTCAATTTATTAATTCTGTTTGATATTGCAGTCTTAAAGACACCTTGTTTAGAGGCAATAAAACTGTATGTGCATCTAGGAAAATCTTTAATAATTTTTAAAGTTTGATATTGTTCTTTAGAAACAACTTCATCTAACCCAGAATTATTTAAAATCTTTGCAACTTCACTGTGTATATTAATGATGGATTCTTGGAATAGGTTAAAAGCTTTTTTTAATTCTTCTTCCATGATTAGTACACCTCCTGTACTTAATACAAAGAGTATAGTACACCCTATGTACTATAATTGCAAGAGGTTTAACTCAAAAAAGATACAATCGTTTGCATGTAAAGGCTTTCTTTTGAAAATATATGGCTTATATTGTCGTAAATTATTAATGCAATCGTTTGCATAAAATTGTTGACTTTTTAACTTTTTACACATATGATAAATCTATATTAAATTTTGAAAGCGATTACAATTATGGAGGGTTTATCTATGGCTGAAATGAAATTAGAGAATATAAAGAAGACTTACGACAAAGGTAATACTGTAGTACATGATTTTAACTTACATATTAAAGATAAAGAGTTTATTGTTTTCGTTGGTCCATCAGGGTGTGGAAAGTCAACAACTTTGAGAATGATCGCAGGATTAGAAGACATTACATCAGGAAATTTTTTTATTGATGATCGAAGAATGAATGATGTCGCACCAAAAGATAGAGATATCGCAATGGTCTTTCAAAATTATGCTTTATACCCACATATGACAGTATATGACAATATGGCATTTGGACTTAAACTACGAAAAATGAATAAAAAAGAAATAGATAAAAGGGTTCAATACGCAGCTGAAATTCTTGGATTGAAGGAATATTTGCCAAGAAAACCTAAAGCTTTATCAGGTGGTCAAAGACAAAGGGTTGCATTAGGTCGAGCAATTGTAAGGGATGCGAAAGTATTCTTAATGGACGAACCTTTATCTAATTTAGACGCGAAATTAAGAGTTCAAATGAGAACAGAAATATTAAAGTTGCATGAACGATTACAAACTACAACGATTTATGTCACACATGACCAAACAGAAGCTTTAACGATGGCAACACGTATTGTTGTCTTAAAAGATGGCGATATTATGCAAATAGGTACACCACGTGAAGTATATGACGCACCAGAAAATGAATTTGTTGCACAATTCATTGGATCACCTGCAATGAATATTTTTGACGCAAAAGTTAATAAAGACGAGTTAGTGATTGGCAATCAAGTGATTAAATTAAATGAAAGTAAAGCACGCATGTTAAATCATAACGGCTATGATGGCAAGACGATACGATTCGGTATTCGACCAGAAGACATTCATGATGAACCTGTATTTATCAATGCTAATAAGGATGTAACTTTCAAGACTAAAGTACTTGTTAGTGAATTATTAGGTTCTGAAATTATGATTCACGGATTATTTAACGATGAAGAAATATGCGCCAAGTTAGATGCTAGAACAGTTATTCATCCAAATGATGAAATTGAGCTTGCTTTAGATTTAAATAAATGTCACTTCTTTGATAAAGAAACTGGAGAGAAAATTAAAAATTAATTGATTGAGTGAATTAACAATTAATGAAAGAAGGGGATTAGATGAAACATTTACTAAAAATTTGCTCAATATTACTCGTGACATTATTGCTTGCAAGTTGTGGTCCTAATCGAACACAAGAAGATATTGATAAAGCACTTAATGATGATGAAAAAACAGCCAAACCTAAGTCACTTACGATGTGGGTAGATGGCGATAGACAAATGGCTTTTTACAAGAAAGTAACGGAAGATTATACAAAAAAGACAGGTATTAAAGTCATTCTTAAAAATACAGCTCAAGATGATCAAGTAGATAACTTATCACTTGATGGTCCTTCAGGTAATGGACCTGACTTATTCTTCCAACCGCATGACCGTGCAGGAGATGCTTATTTACAAGGATTAGCGGCAGAAATTGATTTTACAGATGAAGAATTAAAAGGTTATTCCAAAGAAGCATTACAAGCTTTAAATTATGAAGGTAAACAGTTAGCATTACCCGTTATCGTAGAATCAACAGCTGTTGTCTATAACAAGAAACTCGTTAAGACACCACCAAAGACGATGGATGATGTTGAAAAAATCGCAAAAGATGTAACGGACAAAGATAAAAAGCAATATGGATTTATGTTTGATGCAAAAAACTTCTACTTTAATTATCCATTTTTATTCTCACAAGGCGGATACATATTTAAAGAAGAAAAAGATGGATTTAATACAAATGATGTTGCTGTAAATGATCCATCTGTCGTGAAAAATGGAGAGAGATTACAATCTTGGTATGACAAAGGTTATATTACGAAGTCAGCTAATCAAGATGTTATTGTAGGACTGTTTAAAGAAGGTAAAGTAGGCATGTTTGTAACAGGTCCTTGGCAAACGAATGAGTTTAAAGAAGCACTTGGCGATGATTTCGGAACTGCAACTTTCCCAACTGATAATGGTAAAGAAATGAAACCATTCTTAGGGGTAAGAGGTTGGTTTATATCCGAATATAGCGAAGAGAAGTACTGGGCTAAAAACTTAATGCTGTATTTAACAAATAAAGATAATATGCAGAAATATACAGATGAAATGCAAGAAATTACAGGTCGTACAGACGTTTCTTCTAAAAATGAATTATTAAAGCCATATGAAGAACAAGCTCAAAATGCCATTCCAATGCCAAACATTCCAGAGATGAGTCAAGTATGGGATCCGATGGGAAATGCAGCGACATTTATGTCCAACGGTAAAGACCCTAAAGAAGCACTTGATGAAGCGAAAAATGGTATTGATGAACAAGTAGAAATTATGAATGCATCTAAAAAATAAAAGAAGGTGTGAAAATGAGAAATCCAAAATTAGCAGCCATACTATCGATTATTCCAGGTATTGGCCAATTCTATAATAAAAGATATATAAAAGGTAGTATATTTATCGTATTTTTTATTAGTTTCATTTCAGTATTTTATCAATTTATGAATATTGGATTCTGGGGATTATTCACTTTAGGTACAGTGCCTAAACTAGATGATTCAAGGGTTCTATTAGCACAAGGTATCATTTCGTTATTATTAATTGCATTTGCGATCACTTTATATGTCGTAAATATCATAGATGCTTATCGTAATGCAGATCAATATAATAAAGGATTTGAAATTAAAGATCGTAAAGGTCGAATGACGGCAACATGGGATAAGACTTTCCCATATTTATTAATATCACCGGGTATCTTTTTATTAATCTTTGTTGTCGTATTTCCACTTTTATTCATGTGTTTTTTAGCTTTTACAAATTACAATTTGTATAATGCACCACCTAGACATTTATTAGAATGGGTAGGATTTGATAACTTTAAGTCTTTAGTTACAGTACCTATTTGGAAGACAACATTCTTTAACGTATTAACTTGGACGATTGTTTGGACTTTAGTAGCAACTACTTTACAAATCGCGTTAGCGTTATTACTCGCTATTATTGTTAATCATCCACTTATTAGATTTAAAAAGCTTATTAGAACAGTATTAATCTTACCTTGGGCAGTTCCATCGTTCGTGACAATATTAATCTTTGCGGCCATTTTTAATGATGATTTTGGTTCGATTAATAATGATATCCTACAACCATTATTCGGCATTGCACCAGCTTGGTTAAATGATCCATTCTGGGCAAAGGTTGCTTTAATCTTAATTCAAGTTTGGCTTGGATTCCCATTCGTATTTGCTTTATTCACAGGTGTTCTGCAAAGTATTTCATCAGATTGGTACGAAGCGGCAGATATGGACGGCGCATCAAGTTGGCAAAAATTTAGAAATATTACGTTTCCACATATTTTATTTGCGACTGCACCATTACTAATTATGCAATACGCAGGAAACTTTAATAACTTTAATTTAATTTACTTATTTAATAAAGGTGGTCCACCTGTTTCTGGTCAGAATGCAGGTAGTACAGATATCTTAATTTCATGGGTTTATCGATTAACATTTGATATGCAAAATTATAATATGGCTGCAACGATTTCATTAATTATTGGTGTGTTTATTGCCATTATTGCATTCTTACAATTTAGAAAGACAAGTACTTTTAAAGATGAGGGGGATATTTAATGAATAAGAAGAATAAAAATATATTAAGAGCGATTATCATGTATGGCATTTTGATTATTATGTTTATTATCATTATTTATCCATTACTGTGGACTTTAGGGTTATCACTGAACTCAGGTTCCAATCTTTATGGTTCTTCGATGATACCGAAAGATGCATCTTTGAAAAATTATATTTATTTACTAACTGATCCTTCAAGTGACTACCTTACTTGGTATAAGAATACTTTAATCGTGGCGACGGCTAATGCATTATTTTCAGTGATCTTTGTTGGTTTAACTTCATATGCATTTTCAAGATATCGTTTTGTCGGTAGAAAATACGGACTGATTGCATTTTTAATTTTACAAATGTTCCCTGTATTGATGGCAATGGTAGCAATTTATATCTTATTAAATACAATAGGCTTATTAGATTCACTATTCGGTCTTACGTTAATTTATATAGGTGGTTCCATTCCGATGAATGCTTTCTTAGTAAAAGGATATTTCGATACAATTCCTAAAGAATTAGATGAATCTGCTAAAATAGATGGTGCAGGACATATGAGAATATTTTTCACAATTATGTTACCGTTAGCTAAACCGATTCTAGCAGTTGTTGCATTATTTAATTTTATGGGACCATTTATGGACTTTATTTTGCCAAGAATTTTATTAAGAAGTCCTGAAAAATACACACTAGCAGTCGGATTATTTAATTTTATAAATGATAAATTCGGAAACAACTTTACAGTATTTGCTGCCGGGGCAATGATGATTGCAATACCAATTTCTATCGTATTCTTATTATTACAAAGATACTTAGTGACTGGTTTAACGGCAGGTGCTACAAAAGGATAATAAAGGAGTGATCTCGTGGTTACAATAAAAGATGTTGCGAAAGAAGCAAATGTTGCACCATCAACAGTATCAAGAGTGATTAGTGGGCATAAAAGTATAAGTGAAAAGACATCAAAGAAAGTAAAAGCTGTGATGAAGCAATTGGGCTATCAACCTAATATTGCCGCGAGAACACTTGTAACACAAAAATCTAAAACGATTGGTTTAATTTTAAAATCAGCTTCTAAAGAAATGACGCAAAATCCATTCTTTACAGATGTTCTGATGGGGATATCAATAGCCTGTAAACAAAGAGAATATTCAACGATTATGACAACGTCTGTTGAACAAGCTGACTTATTAGTTGAAGTAGAAAATCTCATTAAATCTAAATCGATAGATGGCTTTATTATGCTTTATTCAAAAGAGAATGATCCGGTTACACAACTACTCAAAAAATATCAATTTCCGTTTGTTGTTGTAGGTAAACAACTAGGCGAAAGAGAAATTATTCATATCGACAATGATAATGTCGAAGCAAGTCAAATGATTACAGAATTTATGATTGATAAAGGGCATGAGCATTTAGCTTTTATAGCTGAACCAGATTCATATGCTGTTGCATTAGACAGGGTAGAAGGCTTTAAGAAAGCTTGCGATAAACATGGTATTAACCAATATGACATTTACCATGCAAATCCTAACAGAGATGAAATATTAGCAATCATTAAAGAAATGAAAGAAAGTGCGACTTTTCCTACAGCGATTATTACATCAGATAGCATGATCAATATTAATTTATTAAGTGCATTATATGAACTTAATATAAGAGTGCCAGATGAAGTGATGACAGCAACTTTTAATGATTCATTTATTAATACTTTTGCATCACCACCTCAAACGGTCGTGAATATTTATCCTGAACATTTAGGTGAGGAAGCGGGTATAGCTTTAATTAAACTGATTGAGAATCCTAATATTTTAAGAAAAAATACGATTATTCCAACAGATATAATAGAGAGAAAATCAACGATAAAATAAGAGGTGACTGAATGATGGAGGAACGAATTTGGTGGAAAGAAGCGGTATGTTATCAAGTTTATCCTAGAAGTTTTAATGATTCTAACAATGATGGTATTGGTGACATAAACGGTATTAGAGAAAAGTTAGATTACTTGAAAGATCTAGGTATAGATGTGATTTGGGTTTCACCAATATTTAAATCACCTAATGATGATAATGGCTATGATATTAGTGATTATCAAGATATTATGGATGAGTTTGGAACGATGGAAGACTTTGAATTACTTTTAAAAGAGACACACGATAAAGGTATGAAACTCATATTGGATTTAGTCATCAATCATACATCAGATGAACATCCATGGTTTATCGAGTCTAAATCGAGTAAAGACAATCCTAAAAGAGATTGGTACATATGGCAAGAAGGAAAAGACGGCAAAGAACCTAATAACTGGGGAAGTATTTTCAACGGTTCAGCTTGGGAAAAAACTGAAGAAACTGATGAATACTACTTGCATATTTTCAGTAAAAAACAACCAGATTTAAATTGGGAGAATGAAGCGGTTCGCTCTGAATTATATAAAATGATTAACTGGTGGTTTGATAAAGGCATCGATGGTTTCCGCGTAGATGCGATTACACATATTCAAAAATCATTTGAAGATGGCGACATACCAGTCGAACCAGGTGATGAGCAGTATAAAGCAGCATTTGAACGTTATACGAATAGACCAGGTATATTAAATCATTTACGTGAATTGAGAGATGAAACATTCAATAAATATGACATTATGACAGTAGGAGAAGCAAATGGTGTCAGTACTGATGATGCGAATGATTGGGTAGGCTTTGATAATGGTATATTTAATATGATTTTTCAGTTCGAACATTTAGGATTATGGAATACAGAAGATAGTGGATTTGATGTTATTCAATATAAAAATATCATGTCTAAATGGCAAGACCAACTTGAAGGAGTTGGCTGGAATGCGCTATTTATCGAAAATCATGATCAACCAAGGCTCGTTTCAACTTGGGGAGATGATGAGCAGTATTGGTATGAAAGTGCAACAAGTCATGCGACAAATTATTTCTTACAAAAAGGGACACCGTTTATTTATCAAGGACAAGAAATAGGGATGACGAACTATCCGTTTGAATCATTAGAAGATTTTAATGATGTTTCAGTTAAAAATGAAATTAAATTGAAAGAACAAAATGGCGAAGATACATCATCTTTATTAAATAATTTGAGTAAAGTAAATAGAGACAATTCTCGTACAATGATGCAGTGGGATAATCGTGCGTATGCAGGATTTTCAACAACAGAACCATGGTTCCACGTAAATCCAAATTACAAAACGATCAACGTAGCAGATCAGTTAGAAGATGAACATTCTGTATTAAATTATTATAAGCGTTTGATTCAATTGAAAAAAGATTACGACGTGTTTAATTACGGTAAATACGAACTAGTCGATAAAGATCATAAACAAATTTATAGTTATAAGCGCATATTAGATAACGAAGAAGTCATTATTATGAGTAACTTAACAGGCGAAAAAGCTAGTATCACATATCCAGTCAATTTAGAAAAAAGTAAGTTATTATTACACAACTATATAACGATAGAAGATACAAACATATTAGAACCATTTGAAACAAGAGTATATCGAATAGAAGAATAATAAGTTGAAATCCGAGACAACAGGTTTTGTCTCGGATTTTTTATTTGTGTGTGGGAATGTAACGACCATAATTTGGAATAGTGGTAATAAAAAAGCACCCTTGTTAGGGACATTTCTCGGAATTCTGTCCGTAAGCGCCCTTGTTAGGGACATTATTCAGAATTCTGTCCCCAAGCGCCACATACAAGCTCATTCCCAAATTATCATTTCTTATTAACTCATATTGTTAACGCTTACCTATCTAAACGTTTTATAATGGAATAGAAAACATAGAATTCAACGGGAGGTCATTATATGAAGAAATTAATGAATGAAAAAACAAACTTTGTAGCGGATATGCTTAAGGGAATCGAAGTGATGGATAACTCAGTTGAAATTATTAGCGACAATGTTGTCGTTCGTAAAAATGTTAAAAAGAGTGGTGTTGCTTTAGTTTCTGGTGGTGGATCTGGTCACGAACCTGCACATGCTGGTTATGTTGCTGAAGGTATGTTAGATGCAGCTGTATGTGGTGAAGTCTTCACTTCTCCTACACCAGATAAAATTCTCGAAGCGATTAAACATGTCGCGACTGATGAAGGTGTCTTATTAATCATTAAGAACTATGCCGGAGATGTTATGAACTTTGAAATGGCGCAAGAGATGGCAGAAATGGAAGGTATTTCTTGCCAATCCGTTATCGTACGTGATGATATTTCTATTGAAAATGAACAAGATAGAAGAGGTGTAGCGGGTACAGTTCTTGTACATAAGTATGCCGGCTATCTATCTGATAATGGATATAACTTAGCAGCTATTAAAGAAAAAGTAGAATCATTTATTGAAAATATTAGAACGATTGGAATGGCCATTTATCCTTGTTTAGTACCAACAACTGGTCAATACGGATTTGATTTAGATGATAATAAAATGGAGATTGGTATTGGTATACATGGTGAACGTGGTATTTATCAAGAAAATATTGAAACAATCGATAAAATCATTAACCGTTTAATGCATGAACTTGAAAAGGAAGTTTCTGATAAATCATTAATTGTTATGATTAATGGTATGGGTGCGACACCAGATTCAGAACTTGCAATCATCGCACATTATTTTAATGAATATGCAGAACAAAATGAATTAGAGGTTAAAAAATACTTTGTAGGCAATTATATGACTGCACTGGATATGCAAGGATTTTCTATTACATTAGTGCCTTATCAACAAGAAGTTGAAGAAGCATTTAATGCACCGACAGAAAGTAAATATTTTAAATAGGAGGCATTTTAAATGAACGCAGAAACATTGTTAAACAAACTTAAAGATTTAAGTCATACATTTGAACAAGAAGAACAAAATTTAACACAATTAGACAGAGCAATTGGTGATGGCGACCATGGTGTTAATATGTTACGCGGATTTAAAGCAGTAGACGAAAAAGTTACAGGAGATACAGTAAGTGATGTATTGAAATCTACAGGCATGACTTTAATGAGTTCAGTAGGTGGTGCATCAGGTCCATTGTATGGATTTAGCTTTGTTAAAATGGCAGGTCTAGATTATGACGAAATCAGTTCTGATAATTTATTAGAATATATCAATACTTTTAAAGATGCAGTTGCTGCTAGAGGTAAAGTAACAGGTGGCGAAAAAACAATGTATGATGTGTTGTTAAAAGCCTCAGATCATTTATCAAATGGAGAGTCATTATCTGAAGATATGTTGCAACAGTTCGCTGAAGATACGAAAGATTTAGAAGCAACTAAAGGTAGAGCAGCCTATTTCAAAAAAGATTCTATAGGACATATAGATCCTGGTGCTCAAAGTATGGTATACGTATTAAAAGCTTTAAGTGAGGATGTGTAAACATGGCGACAATAGGTATTATTAGTCATAGTAACGATATCGCACAAGGTGTAAAAGCATTATTGGAACAAATGTCTCCAAGTGTTACAGTTATCGCAAAAGGCGGTACAAATGAAGGTGGAATCGGTACAAGTATTGATACAGTTAATGAAGTGATTGATGCATTAACTGAAGATGCATTGTTATTTTATGATATTGGTTCATCTGAAATGAATTTAGAAATGGCGTTAGACTTATATGACGGCGAATATAAATTGTACAAAGTAGACGGTCCCATTGTAGAAGGTGCATTTTTAGCAAGTGTATCTTTATCAACAGGTGCAACATTAGAAGAAGCAATGGAAAGTATTAAAAGAGAATTTCATCAATAATTTAAATTCTTTAAGATGAAATATATTTTAAATGATATAATTGCTCTACTAATGATTTTAACAAGGTGGAGAAAGAAGAATGAAGATATCGAACAAGAAATTATACGAAAAAGTTGCAGATGTCATCATATTAGATATTAATGAAGGTCGTTTGAAAATAGGAGACCGCTTACCATCTATAAAGGCTTTATCTGAAAGTTTTGGGGTAGGACAAGCAACGATAAGAGAAGCATTGAATGCGTTAAGAGCAATGGGATATGTAGAAATTAAACATGGGCAAGGGACTTTCATCGTTGAAAGAGAAGAAGTTTATTTTAATATCGAAGCAATTAATGGAGACGTTAAAGATATTGAAAATTTACTAGAAGTCCGTAAAATTGTTGAAGTCGGTGTATCAAGACTTGCAGCTGAAAAAAGAACGGATGATGACTTGCATGCTATTGAATCTGCATTAAAAGATATGAAACAAGCCATTCAAGACAATGAATTAGGAGAAGCTTCTGATTTGAAATTTCATTTAGCTGTAGTAGAAGCGGCTAAAAATGATATGCTTAAACAATTATTGTTAAATGTATCTGAAATTATGAGACATACAATGAAAGAAACAAGAAGGATTTATTTATATACGAAAAGTAAATCAATCGAGAAGTTATATAACGAGCATAAAGAAATTTTTGAAGCTATTAAATCTCAAAATGCAGAGCTTGCGCAACATAAGATGGCATTTCATTTAGAAGAAGTAGAAAAAGTTGTACTCAGTAATATTAAAAAAACAGAACAATAATACTTGATAATCATAACTGCTATTAATCTCTAACAGAGACATGATAGCAGTTTTTTATTTTATGCAAAATTAAAAGCGATAAGCTTCAGGAGGCTTATCGCTTTAGGGTATGTAACCCCATCCGTTCCATTTCATAATCATATATAAAGACTTCTTACAGTTAATAATAAATTGCATGATGTCTATTCGAAAATGAAGTACATTTATTACAACTTATCATCTGTATACTTAGTATAAGGTCAACGGTGCACTTTATCAATGTTAATTCTTAAAAAAAGATGCCAAATTTACACTTAAATGCGATTTAAAATTTTAAATAAAGACTTGTTATCAAAACATTTGTAAAATTATCAGAACCTTCAAAAAATAAACACAGTTTGATATACTGTTTTTAATTTACTGATGGGAGGATAATATATGAATCAAACAAAAGAAAAAGTTTCAATCATTAATAGATTTCTTAATTTAATAGAAAGAGTAGGGAATAGACTACCCGATCCGAGTATACTATTTTTCTTCTTATGTGCAGCGTTAATATTTCTGTCTTGGTTTATTTCATTATTTCACATAAAAGTGGAAAGTCCTGCAACTGGGAAGACTGTAGAAGTTACAAATTTAATTTCTAGAGAAGGTTTTGGAAAGATTATTAGTGAATCTATCACGAATTTTTCAGAGTTTCCTGCGTTAGGCTTAGTACTTGCTGTTATGTTAGGGATAGGTGTTGCTGAGAAGACGGGTTATTTTGATAAGTTAATGATCCAAGTTGTTCAAAAAGCACCTAGAAAAATTATTGTTCCCATTATTATATTTGTAGGTATTATCGGTAATGCTGCAGGAGATGCAGCACCAGTTGTGTTACCGCCATTAACAGCGTTAGTATTTATAAAGTTAGGTTATCATCCGATTGCTGGACTTGCGATGGCTTATGCCTCAGCACTAGGTGCATTTGCTGCGAACGTTACGTTAGGTATGAGTGATGCGTTAGTATATGCGTTTACGAAACCAGCAGCTGAAATCATTGATAAAGACATCAGTTTAAATGTAGCAATGAACTGGTATTTTATTGCAGCATCAACAATCATCTTATTACCAGCAATTTATTATGTCAGTATGAAAGTCGTTATTCCACGTTTAGGTACATACAAACCTGATGAAGGTTCTGAGGATCAAAGAGATGATAATGAAATTAGTGCAAAAGAAAGTAAAGCATTGAAGTTTGCGAATATTAGTTTCTTTATTGTTGTAGCGTTATTACTTGCTTTAGCAATTCCTGAAAATGGATGGTTAAGAAATCCAAAGACAGGTAGTTTAATTGATAAAGCACCATTGATGGATGGTGTAGGTATCATTATATTAGTTATCTTTTTCGTGCCTGGTTTTGTATATGGTATTCTTTCAGGGAAAATCTCAAATACAAAAGATTTAGGAAAAATGTTATCAGATTCCATGTCCACAATGGGTAGCTTTATCGTTATTGTATTCTTTGCAGCTTAACTTTTAGCATATTTAGAATGGAGTAATCTAGGTATTGTCATTTCTGTAAAAGGTGCAGAATTATTACAAGGTCAAAATGGGGTCATCTTAATTATTGGATTTATCATTCTAAGTAGTTTGATCAATTTATTAATCGGAAGTGCTTCAGCTAAATGGGCAATATTAGCACCAATCTTTATACCAATGTTTATGTTATTAGGTTATCATCCAGCATTTACACAAATGGTTTATCGTATCGGAGACTCTATTACAAATCCGATTACACCAATGATGCCATACTTACCATTATTACTTTCATATGCTCAAAAGTATGATAAAAATATGAAACTAGGTACATTGATTTCAAGTTTAATGCCATATTCAATTGTGTTAGGAATCGTTTGGCCGTTATTCATGATTATTTGGTTCTTACTGGGCTTTCCATTAGGACCAGGTGGAGATATTCATTTGAATAAATAGTATTATACATTTTAATAATTATAAAATTATTAATAGTTATAAATTCAATCTATCTGTGTTATGAGTATTCCACAATATAGTGTCGTTATGGTACAATCACCATTGGTACATTAAAACGATTATAAAAATAAGTGGTATACAATATATAACAACAATTAGAAAAGGATGATTGAATGTCTCCATTAATTTTAAAGCCTGTATTCAAAGAACGTATATGGGGTGGTAGAAATTTAGAAAATATGGGATATAACCTGCCTGAAGGACGAATCGGTGAATGTTGGGGGATATCTGCACATGTAAATGGACCAAACGAAATCGCAAATGGTCCATATAAAGGACAAACTTTAGATGAAGTTTGGTTAAATCACCCAGAACTTTTCGGTAATCCTACAGAAGAAAAGTTCCCATTATTAACTAAGATTCTTGATGCAAATGATCAACTATCTGTACAAGTACATCCTGATGATACATATGCACATGAACATGAAAACGGTGAATTTGGTAAGACAGAATGTTGGTATATTATAGATGCTAAAGAAGATGCAGAAATTATATATGGTACATATGCAAATACAAAACAACAATTAGAAGAATTTATTCAGAACGAAGATTGGGATCATTTATTTAAACGCGTAAAAGTAGAAAAAGGCGACTTCTTCTATGTACCTAGTGGAACAGTTCACGCAATAGGTAGCGGTATTATGATTCTAGAAACACAACAAAATTCTGATACAACTTATAGAATTTATGATTATGACAGAATTGATAAAGACGGCAAGAAAAGAGAACTTCATTTAGATAAGAGTATCGACGTTATAACTGTTGGTGCACAAAGTCCAAATGTACCACCTAAAAAAATTGATGATGAAGACCAAAAAGGGACATTATTAATCGAAAGCGAATTCTTTACAGTTGCTAAGTGGGAAATTAGTGGGACATTTAATTTTAGAAAACCTAGAGATTATTGCTTAGTAAGTGTGATAGCTGGAAGCGGAGAAATCATTACAGATGGTAATGTATTTGAAGTAGAAAAAGGCGATCATTTAATCATGACAGCAGATGATTTAGATAATCACATAAATGGTGAATTAGAAGTCATCATTAGTTATGTGTAGATTGGGGTCTATCAAATGAAAAAATTTCTATATTTATCATTAGTATGTGCAGTTATTGCAGGATTAGGTTTGTTTTTCGGAATGCCTAAGTATCCAACGCCAGTCATTCCATTTATCATTGCGTTAATTGGTTTAGTACTTGCAATCTCTACATTAAAAGACAAAGAAATATCAGCAGGACTCAAAATAGGCGGCATATTAGTCAACTTTATGCCATGCTTAGCAGGGTTATCGTTGATCGTATAAAGCATAATAAATCAACAGTAGAAATTCTGTAAAAGAATTTCTACTGTTTTTATGTATGATAGGGTAATATCGCACGAAGACTCGGAGATATCGTGCGCTAGGGTACAAAATAAGGGTGTAACGCACGAAGACTCGGAGATATCGTGCGCTAGGGTACAAAATCAGGGTGTAACGCACGAAGACTCGGAGATATCGTGCGCTAAGGCACAAAATCAGGGTGCGTCGCACGAAGACTTGGAGATATCGTGCGCTAAGGCACAAAATCAGGGTGCGTCGCACGAAGACTCGGAGATATCGTGCTCTAAGGCAGAAAAACAGGGTGTCTCGCACGAACACTCACACATATTACCTTCCTACCCACGTCCAAATTATCTTGCGCTATTTATAATATGCGATTTATTATATTTGTTCATTTTCTAATTAATCTTTAAAAGTAATATACTATTATAGGATTAATGAAAATGAAATAAAACTGTAATATAAACGGTAAAGATTACGGTGTATAATTAATAAGAATTCATAAATAAACTGTAAGAAGATGGAGGTAAGTTATTTTGAAGAAAAAGACAATAGCGGCATTTGTTGGTGCTTCGGTTGCAGTTGCAGTATCTTCTCATCAAGCGGAAGCAGCAACTTATAAAGTTAAAAGTGGAGATTCTTTATGGCTGATTGCTGATAAGCATAATACGACGATTGCGAAAATTAAAAGCTTAAATAAATTAAGTTCAAATCTTATTTTCCCTAATCAAGTATTACAAGTTCCTGGTACTTCAAATTCATCAAGTACATCGAACACGAGCTCAAGAGCTACTTCAACTTCATCAACGACATATTACACAGTAAAATCGGGAGATACATTAGGGGTTATTGCTGGTAAATATGGTACGACGTATCAAAAAATTATGTCATTGAATGGGTTAAGTAACACGATTATTTATCCGGGACAAAAATTAAAAGTTAATGGAACAGCAAGTTCTAGTAGTAACACGGGTAGCTCTAGTAACAGTGGAGCGTCTAATGCTTCAGGTAGCACTTCTACTTATACAGTTAAGTCAGGAGATTCACTATCAGCGATTGCAGCTAGATATGGAACGACATACCAAAAAATTATGTCATTAAATGGTTTATCAAACTTTATCATTTATCCGGGACAAAAATTAAAAGTAAGTGGAACAGCATCAAGTTCAGGTTCTACTTCTAATTCAAATAACAACAGTGGTTACACATCACCGACATTCAATCATCAAAATTTATACGACTGGGGTCAATGTACATGGCATGTATTTAACCGTCGTAAAGCTATAGGTAAACCAATTAGTACTTATTGGTGGAATGCAAACAATTGGGCAAGTGCTGCTGCTAAAGATGGTTATGTTGTAAATCGTACACCTTCAGTAGGATCAATCCTTCAATCATCAGCTGGCTATTATGGTCATGTATCATTTGTTGAAAGAATTAATTCAAACGGAAGCCTTCAAGTATCAGAAATGAACTTTAGTTCATCACCAGGTGTACTAACATACAGAACGATACCAGCTTCTCAAGTTTCAAGTTATAATTATATACATTAATCATTGAAGAGTCTTGGACATTATGATGTGTCCTCGGCTCTTTTTTTATAATTGTAAACATAGACATGAGTGTGAATGTCTTATACAATGTTAATATTAATGTGTTGTTAAAAAAGTAAATTTTAAGCGTAATTTTTATATGAAAATAAAATTAAGATATCAAAGTAAACATCATTATGAAAATCGATCATTATAGATATTAAGGAGTATACATATGTCTGAAGAAAGAAACTACTTTTGGTTAAATTGTGGATATAATAGGTGGCGTCATACGGAACCATTAGAAGGCCAAACTGCAGTGTTTGAATCAGGTGCAAGCTTTAATCCAACGCAAGGTTATCATGCATTTAAGACAGCTAAACCAGGAGATAAAGTCATTTATTATCAAGTGCAAAATCAAGTCGGCTTACTTGGATTCGGTGAAATCTTACAAGTTCAAACGGGTGGCAATCAAAAAGTAAGTATCCAATTTAAGTTTGAGCAATCTTTAACAATGTTATCAATTGAATATTTAAAGAGAAGTGAACAATTAGAATCTAGAATTAAACAAATGACAGAACAATTGTTTAATCGCATTACGAAAGAAGAATTCGATTTAATTATAGGGTTAGGACAAGGCGCTATAAAAATTCCTAGGTATTTTTTACTTACAGAAGAAATTCAATTTGAACCAGATCAAACATATACAATATTTACACATACTGTAAATGGTATAAAGAGAAATGGTTATACGTACTATACTCAGTTAGAAATAGGAGACCAGATTATATTTTTAAGTAGAAATGCTAATCAGTCAATTATCGGAACTGGGGAAGTATCAGATAGTATACATAAGTTACCACCACAACCTGGTAGAACAGATTCTACATGTATTGAAGTTAAATATCATGAAGATATTAATCCTGTGAATATTGGCGAATTAAATAGACATCAAACGTTAAAGAAATTATATTTCTTACAAGATAGTTCGAAACAATCTATTGCTAATTTAACAAAAGCACAATATGATGCGATGTTAGATATGAGTAACGGGACGTACAAAGAAAGTTCTAGTAATCAATATGAGATGTCTGTTCAACGTGATCAGGAAAATGAACCTAAAAAAGATAAACCTATTATTTTAATGCTCTGTGACAATAAAGAAGACGGTTTGAAAAAAGCGAAACATTATGTTGAACGTGAACTTGCGAAAGGTATATATACAGTAGGTCATCCTGATTTCTCAGAAGAAATGTTATACGGTCGATATTTACCAAATGAAAGTGGCGCTTTATATTATAGAGAAGGTTTCATTACAGGACATATTACGAACTCAGAAAGAGAATGGCTTGTGATTGACCAGTTTGAAAGAATAGATCCAGAAATCTTTCAATTATTCTTAAATGTGCTTGATGGTCATGAAATGACATTACCAAGATATAATCATGAAGGTAAGATGGTGAAGTGGAGTTTAGAAAAAGACTCATTCTATCGTCATAATCCTAAATGGCGCATGATTGGTTTATGTTACGGCTCGATTGAAGACATAAAAGAACAATATTCACATCAATTCTTAAAACATTGTAGAGTATTACATGTAGGATAAAATAGACGGAATAAAATCTTAACACTTAAGATTTTATTCCGTTTTTATTTTTTTAAAGGTTTATAAATTGCTGAATATTCTGTAATATAGAATTATGCTTGGTTAATATTTCACAAATAAAATTGCAAAGGGGTCATTTTATGGAGAAAATCGTAGCATTCTCAGATTGGTTATGGGGGTATCCAATCGTCACACTTTTATTAGTATCAAGTTTATTTTTAACATTGTATTTAGGATTAATACAATTTAGACATTTTGGTTATATGATGAAACAAACTTTTGGAAGTATTAATAAAGAGCCTAAAGGTGATGGTACAATTACGCCGAGGCAAGCGTTAACGTCAGCTTTATCATCAACAGTAGGTGCGGCAAACATTGTCGGTGTACCTACAGCCATTATGATGGGTGGACCTGGTGCAGTATTTTGGATGTTAGTAATCGCATTTCTAGGAATGGCATTAAAATATTCCGAAAACGTACTAGGTATATATTATCGTGAGAAAAACGATAAAGGAGAATTTGTTGGTGGACCTACATATTATATGAAAAAAGGTTTCAAAAATAAAAAAGTCGGATTAGTATTTTCATTTGTATTTGCATTTGCTTTAATGCTTGAACTTATCCCAAGTATTATGGTACAAGGGAATTCAGCTGCAAGTACTGTTCAAGATACATTCGATATTCATATGGGTATAACAGGAATCGTGTTAGCTGTTATTGCTGCTTTAGTTGTATTTGGTGGTATTCAGCGTATTGCAACATTTACCGAAATGATCGTACCGGTTATGGTCGGTTTATATTGTATTATGGGATTCTTGATTATCATACTGAATATTCAACATGTGCCTAGTGTAATTGCGTTAGTTGTTGAGAAAGCATTTAATCCAGATGCAGCATTAGGTGGTAGTTTCGGTGCTGCTTTAGCCACAACAGTACGTTGGGGATTTGCACGTGGTATTTATTCAAACGAAGCGGGTCTTGGTACATCACCAATTGCGCATGCTGCTGCAAAGACAGACCATCCTGTAAGACAAGCATTCTGGAGTGTTAGTGAAATCGTTGTTGATACATTAATTATCTGTAGTACGACAGCATTTGTTGTTTTAGTATCTGATGTTTGGAAAGATAATGATGCTAAAGAACAATCCGCTGCACTTACAGCTCGTGCCTTTAATAATGCATTTGGAACATTTGGAAGTTGGATTGTTTCAATTTCTATGGTCTTCTTCGTATTCTCAACAATCATCGTTGTTATATACTATGGATCAAGAATGGCAGAATATTTATTTGGCTTAACAGCAGGCTTTATTATGAAGATTGTTTATGTACTCTCAATCGCGCTTGGTGCATTCGGTGCAGGTACACAACTTTGGAATTTATTAGATATCGCGCTTGCATGTATATTGATTCCGAATATTATCGCAGTCGTGATGTTAGCACCTAAAGTTAAAAGTTTAACAACAGAATTCTTTACAGGAAAAGAATTCTACTTAAAAGATAAAGCTAAAAAGTAAATATCTTCAATTAATTGAATACAAGAAAAAGATTATAACGATTACAGTTATAATCTTTTTTTATTTGTAAAATTATAGTACTTCTATATACTTTGTGAGTTAGTGATTTCGGTTTGATAATTAACCACGAGAAAAATACATAAATTGTCAAATATATATTTAAATTCCATATTGATGTTATTTAATTTTGTGTTAAAATTATTTTAAGAAAATCAAATTCACGGGAAACAGGAGGTAAAACTATGAAGACTCAATCTTATTCAGAAGCAATTTCAACATGTTCAGAATTTTTCGATCAGCAAAATAAAATTGATAATATCTTTTTAGTTATTGAACAAAAGTATGGTCTAAAGAAGCATGAATTTTTCTTTTTAATGAAATTAAACGAAGTGGAAGAAGTGCATCTTAAAGATGCTATTGAAAAAGGCTATATTAAACAAAATAAATCAGCGAGAGCGATTAAACGTTTATTTGAGAAAAGATACATATTAAAAAATCGCTTAAAATCAGACGAACGAGCAGTAATTTTACGTTTTAACAATGAGTTCAAAGAAGAATTCAATGAAATTATGCAAGAAGTCATATATATGTTAAATGAATAATTATATAAGTTATAAGTATGAGCCTGGTACAAAATAATTGTCCAGGCTTTGTCATTATGGGATTGTAATATGTTGCATAAACTATTAAAATTATAAATGTAAGCGCTTTATTATTAGGAGGTTATCTATGGAGAATAATAGTACATCTAAGAAAGAAATTAGTTTCTTTTGGGCCGTTGTGCCATTTTTATTTATGATTATCAGTATGTTATTTACGGTAGTCGTTTTAGAGCAAGCTCCGCACATACCGTTAATGATAGGAACAGCAATTGCTGCAATTGTAGCTTACTATCATGGGTATAGTTGGCAAGACATCGAAGAAATGATGTATAAAGGTATTAGACTAGCCTTACCAGCAATCGTCATTATCATTTTAGTTGGTTTAATCATTGGTGCTTGGATAGGTGGAGGCGTAGTAGCCACAATGATTTACTATGGATTAAAATTAATAACGCCGTCATTATTTTTAGTAACCATCGCAGTTATTTGTGCAATCGTAGCATTAGCTATTGGTAGTAGTTGGTCAACAATGGCAACAGTTGGTGTAGCTGGTATGGGAATTGGATTAAGTATGGATATACCAGCAGGCATGATAGCAGGTGCTATTATATCTGGATCATACTTTGGTGATAAGATGAGCCCATTATCAGATACGACAAACTTAGCAGCAGGTCTAACAGGTACAGATTTATTTGATCATATTAAACACATGTTCTATACGACAGTACCTGCCGTTATCATTTCATTAATTGTATTTTTTATTTTAGGACAACAATTTTCAGCTGGTAATATGGACCAAGCAAAAATTGATGCCATCAATAATGAAATGCTAGACAAATTTACAATTTCACCGTGGTTGTTGCTCGTACCTGTAATAGTTATTATATTAGTTGCATTTAAAGTACCTGCAATACCAGCATTAGTTGTCGGTATTGTTTTAGGATTTTTATCGCAAATATTTATTCAAGGTGGAAGTCTACATGACAGTGTGAAGACATTACAAACTGGATTTGTATTAGAATCTAAAAATGATTTAGTCAAAGAATTGTTCAATAGAGGTGGATTAGAATCCATGTTCTATACAATTTCAATGACTATCGTTGCGATGACATTTGGAGGCATTCTTGAATATTCAGGCATGCTAAAATCAATCATTACAAAAATCTTAAAAATCGCAAAAGGCACTGGTGGTTTAATAGCATCTGTTATTATTTCATGTATAGGTACTAACGCTTCATGTTCAGAACAATACATATCGATTGTAGTACCTTCAAGAATGTACATTAATACATTTTTAGAAAGAAGACTACATCCGAAAAACTTATCACGTGCACTTGAAGACGGTGGTACAGTAACATCCGTATTCTTCTTGTGGAATACATGTGGGGTATTTATTGCCCAAACATTGAATGTGAACGTATTAGATTATGGCATTTATGCAGTTTTCAACTATACGGTACCAATCATATCTGTCATCTTTGGATATGTAGGATTTAAAATTATCAAAATTAACGAAGAAGAATATAAAGCATTTAAAAAGCAAGCTGTTTAATAATAGAAATGATGAAGTGCTAGGACAGAAAAGTCCTAGCACTTTTTTGTTGTTAGGGACATTATTCAAAATTGTGTCCGTAAGAGCCACCGTTAGGGACATTATTCGAAATTGTGTCCATAAAACTTTTATTTATCATACTGTCGTGTTACGTTTAAGAAAATGATGATTGGAGTGATTGTTATCGCTATTGTTTATTATGATGGGGATTGTGGATACTGTAATCGTGCTGTGATGTGGTTAATTCATCATAAGATTTCACATCGTTTTCAATTTGCTCAACTGGAATCTTCATATGGTGATCATTTATTTGAAGCGCGACCTGATTTGCAAAATATAGATAGTATTATTGTTGTAGATGGCGACAAAGTATGGATTAAATCAAACGCGATTATTCATTTATTAGGCCAAATAAAAGGCTATCAATTTTTAGGATGGACTTTGAAATGGATACCGAAATTTGTACGAGATATTGGCTATGATGCATTTGCCAAAATCAGACATAAAGTGATTTTGAAAAATGCTTGTCGATTACCGACACCTGAAGAAAGAAAATATTTTTTAAATTAATATTGCATAAATAAAGATTGCGTGATATCCTTTTGTGTAAACGGTTACACAAAAGGAAGTTGAATTATGGCAACAATTAAACAAGTTGCGCAACATGCAGGAGTATCTGTTGCTACTGTATCTAGAGCGCTGAATAAAAGTGGTTATGTTAAGAAGGAAACACAAGATAAAATTGATAAAGCAATTCAAGAATTAAATTATCGACCTAATGAAACAGCAAGAACTTTATATAAACGACAATCTAGAATGATAGGACTATTGTTACCAGATATGAGTAACCCTTTTTTTACAGTAGTTGCTAGAGGTGTTGAAGATGAAGCGATGGCGATGGGCTATCATATCATTATTGGAAATGGTGATGGTAATGATGAGAAAGAGCTTGCTTATTTAAATACATTTAACGTACATAATTGTAGTGGTATTATTGCTTCACAATTATCGAGTAAGGAAACTTTTGATTCATTTAAATCTTATAATATGCCTTTTGTTCTATTAGACCGTGTGTACGAAGATCATGAATTTGTTGAAACAAATCATTACAAAGGTGGACAACTTCAAGCTCAGGCAGTGATTAACGGTAAAGCACAATCTGTTCTTATTTTAGAACAAGATTTAAATTACAAATCATTTAGAGAGCGATTCAATGGTGCGAAGTTAATGTTAGATGAAGCGGGTATCACGTATGTTTCAGCTAATGAATTATCTTTAACAGAAGATGATTTGCTTAACTTAATTAAAGAACACGACATTGATAGCATTATTTGTAGTAATGATGTTGGCGCATTTAACGTCATGAGTATTCTTTATAATCATCAATACAAAGTGCCCGATGATATACAAGTGGTTGGTTATGATGATATACCGTTATCACGTACATATTCACCAAGTTTAACAACGATTCATCAACCTGCTTATTTAATTGGTCAAAAAGCATGCCAACAATTAATTAAACAGTTGGAAGGTAAACAAAGAGAACATCATCAAATATTAGATGTTACTTTAGTGGAAAGACAATCAACAAGGAGAGATTAATATGAAGAAAATAACAGTTATCGGAAGTATGTCTATAGATTTAGTTGTATCAGCGTCTAAAAGACCAGGTAAAGGAGAAACAATTCTTGGGGACGATTTCTTTACAACACCTGGTGGGAAAGGTGCAAACCAAGCAGTCGCAGCTGCAAGATTAGGGGATAACGTACATATGATTGGTAGAGTTGGTGATGATGATTTTGGTAAAGAAATATACGAAAATCTTCAAAAAAATCACGTTATTGTGGATGGTGTGGAACCCGTTACACAAATGCCATCAGGAACAGCACATATAACATTATCTGAACAAGATAATAGTATTATTGTCGTACCTTCAGCTAACAATGAAGTGACACCAGACTATGTTAAAAAACATTTAGAAGCATTGTCAGAAGGCGATATCGTTTTATTACAACAAGAAATTCCAAGTGAAACAGTTGAATTTGCGGTTAAATATTGTTCAGAACATGGTTTGATTTCAATTCTGAATCCCGCACCATATAGAGAAGTAAGCAACACTGTTATCGAAAAAGTTGATTACTTAACACCGAACGAAACAGAAAGTGATGAGATGTTTAAAGGTAAATTAGATGAAGCGTTAGCAACTTATCCAATGAAATTGATTGTAACTTTAGGCGATAAAGGTGCAGCTTATCATAATGGTAAAGAAAAAGTTCAAGTACCAGGTTATAAACGTGAAGTGAAAGATACGACTGGTGCTGGCGATACATTTAATGGTGCATTTGCAGTAGCGCTTCAAAAAGAATACAGCTTAGATGAAGCATTAGCATTTGCTAATTTAGCAGCAAGTCACTCAGTAACTGGATTAGGTGCACAAGGCGGAATGCCAACATTACAAGATATTGAAGGAGAATGGCATGTATAAGACAGGGATATTAAACAGTGAAATTTCTAAAGTATTAAGCGATCTTGGTCATACTGATCGTATTGTGATAGCAGATTGTGGTTTACCAGTACCAAAAGGCGTGCGAAAAATTGATTTAGCACTGTCTTTTGGTGTACCAAGTTTTGAAAGCGTTTACGATATTTTGTTAGAACATATGTCTGTACAGAAAATGATTTTTGCAGAAGAAATGAAGTCGGATAATTCAGCACTTTATGAAAAGATTCAAGAAACAGATGTTGAAAGAGAATTTGTATCACACGAAGCATTTAAAAAATTAACACACGATACTGTCGCAATTATAAGAACAGGGGAAGCAACACCATATGCAAACGTCATATTAGAAAGTGATGTTTTATTTTAAGGAGGGATTTCATGCTAGAAATGTCTGGTGTACATAAAGCGTTTGGCCAAAATAAAGTGTTAACTGGTGTAGATTTTAAATTAAAAGAAGCTTCAGTTCATGCACTTATGGGAGAAAATGGTGCAGGGAAATCAACTTTAATGAAGATTCTTGTTGGTATTCATGAAAAGGATGCAGGTCAAATTAATTATCACAATCAAGAAGTTGTCTTTAAAGATGCTCAAATGTCAGAAGAAGCAGGTATTACGTTTATACATCAAGAGCTTAATATTTGGCCAGAGTTAACAGTGCTTGAAAATTTATTTATCGGGAAAGAAATGCGCAATAAATTTGGCATATTAAATGAGAAGAAAATGAAGCAAGAAGCATTAAAAGTCTTTGAAAAATTAAACTTTAATATCTCATTGAAGAAAGTTGCAGGAAAATGTTCAATCGGTGAACAACAAATGATAGAAATTGCTAAAGCTTTAATGACCAATGCAAAAATTATCATCATGGATGAACCAACTGCAGCACTTACAGATAAAGAAATTACACAGTTATTTAAACTTATTAAAAATCTTCAAAATCAAGGCGTTTCATTCGTTTATATTTCACATAGAATGGCTGAGATATTTGAGATTTCTGATGAAATTACCGTTATGAGAGATGGTAAAACTGTATTATACAAACCTACAAGCGAAACCAATTACGATGAAATTGTTAAATCAATGGTAGGTAGAGACTTAACAGATCAGTTTCCAGAAAGAACCGTTGAACCAGGTGAAACATTGATGCATGTTAAATCACTTAATAATGATGAACAAGGCATCAAAGATATTTCATTCTCATTAAGAAAAGGTGAAATATTAGGATTTAGTGGTTTAATGGGCGCTGGTAGAACTGAGATTATGAGAAGTCTGTTCGGAATTGATAAAGGTCATAAAGATATAGACATTAATGGTAAATCCGTATTGATTAAGTCACCGGAAGATGCGATGAAACATGGTCTAGGCTTAATTACTGAAAATAGAAAAGATGAAGGACTGATTCTCGATTTCTCAATCGAACATAATATGGTTCTACCATCTCTTGAAAGCTTTTCAAATAAAGGATTTATTAAAGAACAAGCGACGCATGTGTTTGCAGATCAAATGAGCAAAAGGCTCAATATTAAGACGCCACGAAAAGCGCTAGTATCATCACTTTCAGGTGGTAACCAACAAAAAGTAGTATTAGCAAAATGGATTGGTACAGGTGCTCAAATATTGATTTTAGATGAACCGACAAGAGGAATAGACGTTGGTGCTAAGCGAGAAATTTATCAGTTGATGAATGAGCTAACTGAACGTGGTGTGTCGATTATTATGATTTCTTCAGAGTTACCTGAAGTTATCGGCATGAGTGATCGCGTTATTGTAGTTCAAGAAGGCAATATTAAAGGTGAAGTTGAAGGCGAAAATATAACAGAAGAAAATATTATGACATTAGCTACAGGAGGGGAATTACATGCAACAACTAACAGCTAAGACTTCATTAGTCGAAAAAATTATTCCATTTATAGGACTTATATTATTAATCGTCGTGATTAGTATTATGAACTCAGCATTTCTAGATTTATCGAATTTATTAAACTTATTAAGACAAGTTTCAATTAACGGGTTAATTGCTTTTGGTATGACATTTGTTATTTTAACTGGCGGCATAGACTTATCAGTCGGTTCGATACTCGCATTATCAAGTGCATTTACTGCAATCTTAATTACAAGTGGTTTAGATCCAATCGTAGCATTGATTGTCGGAGTACTTGGTGGCTTCTTATTAGGTGTATTTAATGGTGTATTAGTAACATTCGGGAGTATGGCACCATTCATCGCAACACTTGCAACGATGACAATATTTAGAGGTTTAACACTCGTTGTAACAGATGGTAACCCTATTACTAATTTAGGTGATAGTTATATGTTCCAACTATTTGGTAAAGGTTATTTCTTCGGAATTCCAGTACCAGCAGTCACAATGATTATTGTATTTATTATATTGGCGATTATTTTACAAAAAACAACATTTGGTAGACATACATATGCTATCGGTGGTAATGAAGTCGCTTCAAAAATTTCTGGTATTAAAGTAAACAGAGTGAAAATTTTAATTTATGGTATTTCTGGTTTAATGTCTGCATTAGCAGGTGCAATTTTAACATCACGTTTAAACTCAGCTCAACCTACAGCTGGTACTTCATATGAGTTAGATGCTATCGCTGCAGTTGTATTAGGCGGAACTTCTTTAACAGGCGGTAAAGGTAGAATTGTTGGAACGCTTATTGGTGTACTTATTATTGGTGTACTTAATAACGGTCTAAATTTATTAGGAGTATCATCATTTTACCAACAAGTCGTAAAAGGTATTGTTATTTTAATTGCTGTATTAATAGATAGAAAAAAATAATCAATTAGATTGAGGGGAAAACAAATGAAGAAATTATTAATACTATTAATGACAACTGTGTTATTTTTAGCGGCATGTTCACTTGAATCGCCTTTGAAAAAAGATAATGAAGGTAAAACAAATAAGAAAAAATCTGATATAACGATTGGTGTCAGTGTTTCAACATTAAATAACCCATTCTTCGTTTCAATTAAAGAAGGTATTGAAAAAGAAGCTGAAAAACAAGGTATGAAAGTAAAAGTAGTTGATGCAAGAGATGATTCAGCTAAACAAACAAATGATATAGAAGATTTAGTTCAACAACAAGTTGATTATTTAGTAGTCAATCCTACAGATTCTAGTGCAATTTCTAGTGCCGTTCAGTCAGCAAATAATGAAGGTATACCTGTTATTACATTAGATAGATCAGTTGATAAAGGTGATGTTGCAACATTTATCGCTTCAGATAACGTTGAAGGCGGTAAAATGGGCGGACAATTTATTTTAGATAAATTAAGTAAAAATGCTAAAGTTGCTGAATTAGAAGGTGTTCCAGGTGCAAGTGCAACAAGAGAAAGAGGAGAAGGCTTCCATAAAGTTGCCGACAAATCACTTGATGTCATTGCTAAACAAAGTGCTAAGTTTGATCGAGCAGAAGGATTAAACGTGACACAAAATATCTTACAAGCACATCCAGAAGTAGAAGCGATATTCTCACACAATGATGAAATGGCACTTGGTGCTATCGAAGCAATTGGTGATAAAGATGTAATCGTAGTTGGATTTGATGGTAATGAAGATGCAATGAAAGCAATTAAAAGTGGCAAATTAGATGCAACTGTCGCGCAACAACCTGATAAGATGGGTAAAGCTTCAGTAGACTCTATCAATAAATTGATGGACGGTAAGAAACTTGAGAAAGAAATTAAGATTCCACTTAAGCTTGAGAAAGCAGAATAAATGTTTATAAAACGATAAAGAAGGTATAAGTCTAATGTAGGCTTTACCTTCTTTTTTATGTAGATTTAAACTCTTATTTATAATTATTATAAATAAGTTGCTAAATATCGTTGACAGATTAGAATGATTATAATATAATAATTAATGTAATCAAGAAAAGATAACTACAGAGGAGTGTAAAATAAATGACAAATAATAAAGAAGTAATCGAAGCGTTAAATAAACAAGTAGCAGAGTGGACAGTATTATATACTAAATTACACAACTATCACTGGTATGTTAAAGGACCAAATTTCTTCTCACTACATGAGAAATTTGAAGAACTTTACAATGAAGCAAGTGTGTATGTTGACGATTTAGCTGAACGTATTTTAGCAATTGAAGGTAACCCAATCGCTACTTTAAGAGAAGCATTAGAATGGTCAGTTATTGAAGAAGCTGAGAAAAACTTAACTGCAAACCAAATGGTTGAACAATTATCTAAAGACTTCACAACTGTAATTGCTCAATTAGAAGAAGGTATTCAATTAGCAGAAAAAGTTAATGACGATATGACTGGTGATATGTTATTAGCAATGGTAACAAGTCTTGAAAAACACAACTGGATGTTAAAATCATTCTTAAAATAATATTGAATTATAAATACCTAATCCATGAACATATTGGATTAGGTATTTTTTAAATCATAAATGTAAACGTATTCACTTGAAATGAAAATTAAAGTAAACAGTGCTATCATGAATATAATTTCATATTGAGGGGGGATAACATGGAAGAACTCTATCATGCTTTAAAGAAACATTTAGATAATGGGCGCGTTTCTAAAGAAGTAGCGGATCTTTCAAGTTATAGTTTTGATGCTTCTTTCGGTGAATATATGCCTGATATTATTTGTCAGCCAATGTCTACTGAAGAAGTCGTGCATATTGTAAAGTTAAGTAATCAATATGACGTACCAATTTATCCGAGAGGTAGTGGTACAAGTTTAAGTGGGGGACCACTTGCTGTTCATGGTGGCATTGTGTTGGATTTTTCAAGATGGGACAATGAAATAACAGTTTACGAAAATGATTTAATGATGGAAGTTTCACCAGGCGTTATCACTGAGAAAATTCATAAAGTTGCTGAATCATATGGACTGATGTATCCACCTGATCCATCCAGTTCTCGTGTTTCAACAATTGGGGGCAACTTGGCTGAAAATGCAGGTGGACCAAGATGCTTAAAATATGGTGTCACGAAAGACTATGTTGTTGGATTAGAAGTTGTAACGGCCAACGGAGACATTATTCACTGTGGTGGACGCACAGTAAAAAATGTAACAGGTTATGATATGACGAAATTAATCGTAGGGTCAGAAGGTACGCTCGGTATTATTACAAAAGCTACTTTACAATTGATTCCTAAGCCGATTGATACAAAGACGGCAATGTTGCAGTTTGATGATTTTATTACGTCAGGTGAAGCGGTATCCAAAATTTTAAGATCAGGTATATTACCTTCTAAAATCGAAATTATGGATAAATATTGTGTTGATGCTGTATTGTCGACACACCCAATTGAGAATGTGACGGCTGATGCTGAGTCGGTATTGTTAGTCGAATTAGATGGCCATCCTTTAGCACTTGAAGCAGAAATGAAGATAATTGAAGAAACATGTGCTGCGTTACCTGGCTGTAAAGTCATCATTGCTGAAGATGAAAAACAGGCATCCGAACTTTGGGAAGTGCGTAAACTTGTGTCACCAGCTATCGTGAAATTTGGACCGACAAAGATAAGCGAAGATACAAGTGTGCCCGTCAGTCAAATTCCAGCTTTCTTTGAAGAAATTGAAAGAATCCGACAAACTTATCAATTAAATTTAGTTGTGTTTGGGCATGCTGGAGATGGCAATTTACATCCTAATATCATTACTGATAAACGTAAGCCAGAAGAAATGAAACGAGCTGAAGAAGCAGTTGCTGAAATTTTTAAAGCTTCACTGAAATTAGGCGGTACATTAAGTGGTGAACATGGTATTGGATTGTTTAAAAAGCCATTTATGTATAACGAATTTGATGAAGCAGGCATGAAATTTATGAAAGATGTAAAACAGGCATTGGACCCTAATAATCGTCTGAATCCAGGTAAAATCTTTCCAGACGAGCATGAAAGGTTTGTGTTAGTCCATGACGAATAATCTAATCGAAAAATTAGCTTATGATGCGACTTTTGATTGTGTTCAATGTGGCTTTTGTTTACCGTCTTGCCCTACATATTTAACGATGAAAGAAGAAAAACATTCTCCACGAGGTAGAATCAATCTTGTTAAATATGCAGTTGAAGGTAAAGCTGAACTTAAAGATTTAGAAGAAGCGATTGATTTATGTTTAGGCTGTAGACAATGTGAAACAGTTTGTCCAACGAATGTTCAGTATGGAGACATTTATGAATCGGCAGTCGAAGTATTACGAGAAAAGCGAAATAAAAAATTAGACACGCAAATTATGTCTGTATTTTTAGAACGTCAATATATGATAGATGCGATGTATAAAGGCTTGAAGCTCTATCATACGTCATTTGTTTCAGGGATTTTAAGTAAGACAAATGCATTGAAATTACTACCTGAAAGATTAGGGAATATGGCAATGATTTTGCCACCAGTTCAAAAAGATAAACGACCTTATCAAACACCTTTTAGAACGAAAAAAACAACAATTGGCTTTTTCAGAGGTTGTATGATGGATTCATTTTTCTCACATATCAACGATCTTGCGATAAAAATTTTAGAAGCGCATAATATTCAAGTTGTAGAAATTAAACAACAAACTTGTTGTGGCGCACTTCAACATCACGCAGGAGAAATGGATAAAGCAAGAAAATTAGCCAAATTAAATATTGAAGCGCTAGAAAAATACGATGTAGACTATTATGTCAATGCTATTGGTGGTTGTGGTGCTTCGTTAATAGAATATGATCATTTGTTGAGAAATGAAGCGGAGTGGAAAGCTAGAGCAGAACAGTTTGTTGATAAAGTGAGAGATATTTCAGTTATGTTAGAAGATATTGACTTGAACTTAGAACACCCGATTAATATACAAGCCACATATCAGCCATCATGTCATTTGCAAAACGTACAACATGTATTCAATGAACCTGAAAAAGTAATCAATCAAATAAAAGGATTAACATATAAAGTATTACCTGAAAAAGACATCTGTTGCGGTTCAGCAGGAATATATAATATCGTGAATTATGATGCATCGATGGAAATTTTAAATCGAAAAATGAGTCACGTAAAAGAAATAGAACCACAATTAATCATCACGTCAAATCCAGGATGTCACTTGCAAATGTTGCTAGGTGTTAAAAATGAAGGATTAGAAGATAAAATACAAGTCAAA
Organism: Mammaliicoccus sp. I-M35; assembly: GCF_022386455.1. Taxonomy (NCBI): domain Bacteria; kingdom Bacillati; phylum Bacillota; class Bacilli; order Caryophanales; family Staphylococcaceae; genus Mammaliicoccus; species Mammaliicoccus sp. I-M35. The sequence continues at coordinate 221,928 of NZ_JAJNIL010000002.1, forward strand.
CATATTGTGGAAGTCGTTGCAGAAGCGTGTGGTATAGAATAATGAGGATGTCGAGATGAAGGTGAGAGATAATTGGTGCGGGTGTTAGGGACAGAATTCTGAGAAATGTCTCTAAGTGAGCGCCCACCTAATTACCAGAATTCAGAATAATGAAAGTTACAGCATTCTAACTACCACAATTCGAAATAATGGAAGTTAGCGACATCTAATTATCTAAATTCTGAAACCTAACGCAATCTATATTACTCCTTCACTTTCACAAATGAAAAGAGCTGAGACGGTAATCATCGTCTCAGCTCTCTTTTTATAATTATTCTGCGATTTCTAATGCAATTTCCATCATTTGTGTAAATGAATTTTGTCTTTCTTCTGCTGTTGTTGCTTCATCTCTTAATAAGTGGTCACTTACTGTGAAGATACCTAATGCTTTTTTACCAGCTGCTGCGGCATTTACATATAATCCTGCTGATTCCATTTCTACGCCTAAGATACCTAATCTAGCCCATTTGCTTGTTACTTCTGAGTCTGCATTATAGAAAATATCACTTGAGAAGATATTACCTACGTGAGATGTTGCGCCTATTTCGTCTGCTTTGTTTTTAGCGCTTGCTACTAAACCGAAGTCTGCGATTGGTGCGAAGTAACCTGGTACGTTGAATTGGTCAACATAACGAGAGTTCGTAGATGCACCTTGAGCGATAATAATATCGTATAAGTTGATATCTTCTTGCATAGCACCACATGATCCGATACGAATAATTGTGTCTACGTCAAAGAAATTATAAAGTTCATAAGAATAAATTCCGATTGAAGCGATACCCATACCTGAACCCATAACAGATACTTCTTTACCTTTATAAGTTCCTGTGTAACCTAACATATTTCTTACATCGTTGAATTGTTCTACATTTTCTAAAAAGTTTTCAGCGATAAATTTAGCACGTAATGGATCTCCCGGCATTAGTACTGTTTTTGCGATTTTTACACCATTTGGTTGAATATGTGGTGTTCCTTGAGTCATAACTATCTTCTCCTTTAAATAAAATAAAAGTTTTTTCATCTTAAAGATAACATTTGTTTAAATTTTTTGCGAATTTTTGTACGATAAGAGTGAAAGAAAGTGGTGAATAGGGATGGATTTACAAAAGAACAAGGATAGTATCAAGATTGCAAAGCTTTATTATCAAGAAGGTTTGAGCCAAGAAGCGATTGCGAAAAAGTTAAATATTTCAAGACCAACGATATCAAGATTATTAAATCATGCTAAAAATCAAGGCTTTGTGACGATTAAAATAGATGACCCTTATCAAGATGCAGAAAGTTTAGCTTCACTTTTAAAGGCGAAATACAATTTAAAAGATTGTGTTGTTGAACATGCATCTTATAACGATTATTCAAATATTCAAACGGCTATTGGTAAAAAGACTGCTGAATATTTAAATAAAATTGTGAAAAACGGGGATAATATTGGTATAAGTTGGGGTAAAACGATGTATCAAGTTTCTCAGTATCTAGAACAAAGTCATTTTAATGATATTGGTATTATCCAGTTGAAGGGTGGCATTAGTTTTTCAGATGTTGATACGAGAAGTCATCAAATTCTAGAAAGATTTGCTCAAGCTTATAATGCGACACCGAGAGATTTACCGTTACCCGTTATTTTTGATGTAAAAGAAGTTAAAGATATGGTTGAAAAAGACCGACATATTAAATCCATACTCGATCAAGGTAGACAAGTTGATGTTGCGATTTTTACTGTAGGAACAGTAAGAGATTCTGCCCTATTATTTAAACTTGGATTTTTGAGTGAAGAAGAAAAAGACCGACTTAAAAAATCAGCAGTAGGAGATATTTGTTCAAGATTTTATAATAGCAAAGGTGAAGTAGCAGACGAAGCTATTAATAATCGTACAATAGGTATTGATCTTGATGCGTTGAAAGGCATAGAACATTCAGTATTAGTTGCTGGAGGTGAGCATAAAGTCGCTTCTATTAGAGGTGCACTTGAAGGTAAATTGAGTAATATTTTAATTACAGATCAATACACTGCACAGGCGTTATTAGATTAGTGAACAATATTTCAGTTATCGTTTTACAAATGTTCAACAACGTTATATAATAGAGTTAATCAAAAAATATTAGGAGGATTCAACATGTCATTAGCTAAATATATCGATCACACAGCACTAAAACCAGATACGACTTTGGAACAAATTGATGCTTTATTAAGTGAAGCGAAAGAATATGGATTCAAATCAGTATGTGTCAATCCTACACACGTTGCACATGCCAAGAAAGCATTAGAAGGGACAGATGTACTTGTATGTACAGTAATCGGATTCCCTCTTGGAGCAAACACAAGTGAAGTTAAAGCATTTGAAACAGAAGATGCAATTAAAAAAGGTGCTCAAGAAGTAGATATGGTTATCAACATTGGCGCATTAAAAGACGGCAGAGATGAAGATGTTAAAAAAGATATCGAAAGTGTTGTTTCAGCAGCTAACGGTGTAACAACTAAAGTTATCATTGAAACTTCTTTATTAACAGATGCTGAAAAAGTGAGAGCATGTGAACTTGCTGTTGCAGCAGGTGCTGATTTTGTTAAAACTTCAACAGGATTTTCAACTGGTGGTGCAACTGCAGAAGATATTAAATTAATGCGTGAAACAGTTGGTCCTGATTTAGGCGTAAAAGCTTCTGGTGGTATCCGTTCATACGAAGATGTTAAAACAATGATAGATAATGGTGCAACACGTATCGGTGCTTCAGCAGGCGTTAAAATTTTAAAAGGTGAAGCGTCAGATTCAGATTACTAAAAATTAATGGTACTTGAAATAGTACCTTTAATTTTTCAAATTAAGGTAAGCGTATTCATACAAAAATTGGAGGGTATTAACGATGAGAATGGTTGATGTAATTGCAAAGAAACGTGACGGGAAAGAATTAACGAAAGAAGAAATTGAATTTTTTGTTAAAGGATATACTGCAGGCGATATTCCGGATTACCAAGCGTCTAGCTTAGCAATGGCTATATATTTTCAAGATATGACAGATGAAGAACGTGCAAACTTAACAATGGCTATGGTTGAATCAGGCGATCAAATTGATTTATCTGAAATTGAAGGCATTAAAGTTGATAAGCACTCTACAGGTGGTGTAGGTGATACAACAACACTTGTACTTGCACCTTTAGTAGCAGCATTAGACGTACCAGTCGCAAAAATGAGTGGACGTGGTTTAGGTCATACAGGTGGTACAATTGATAAACTTGAAGCGGTTGAAGGTTTCCATGTTGAAATCAGTGAACAAGAATTTATCGATTTAGTGAATAAAGATAAAGTAGCAGTAATCGGTCAAACAGGTAACTTAACACCTGCAGATAAAAAGCTATATGGCTTACGAGATGTTACAGGTACAGTCAATTCAATTCCATTAATTGCATCTTCAATTATGAGTAAGAAAATTGCAGCAGGTGCAGATGCGATTGTCTTAGATGTTAAGACTGGTGCAGGTGCATTTATGAAGACGATTGAAGATTCTGAGTTACTTGCGCATGCAATGGTTAAAATCGGGAATAATGTAGGTAGAAATACAATGGCAATTATTTCTGATATGAGCCAACCTTTAGGAAGAGCAATTGGTAATGGCTTAGAAGTGAAAGAAGCGATTGAAACATTAAAAGGTGAAGGTCCAGAAGATTTAACTGAACTTGTATTAACTTTAGGTTCTCAAATGGTTGTATTAGCTAAGAAAGCTGAAACTTTAGATGAAGCGAGAGAAAAACTTTTAGAAGTGATTCAAAATGGTAAAGCATTAGAAAAATTCAAAGTATTCCTTGAAAATCAAGGTGGAGACGGTTCTGTAGTAGATGACGTTACGAAGTTACCACAAGCACAATATACTTTTGAAGTTAAAGCTGAAACTTCAGGTTATGTATCACACATCGTTGCAGATGAAATTGGTGTTGCTTCAATGCTTTTAGGTGCAGGTAGAGCAACAAAGGATGATATAATTGACTTGGCAGTTGGTTTAGTATTAAATAAAAAAGTTGGCGATAAAGTTGAAGCGGGTGAATCGTTAGTAACGATTTACGCAAACCAAGAAGATGTTAAAGATGTAGAAGCTAAAATTTTAGAAAACATCACAATTTCTGACGAACAAGTTAAACCAACATTAATTCATAAAGTGATTACAGATTAGGAGTGTGTCAAATGACAAACCGATTTAAACGTATTCATTTAATCGTAATGGATTCAGTAGGTATTGGTGAAGCACCAGATGCTAAAGCATTCGGTGATGAAGGTTCTCATACATTAAAACATACACTTGAAGGTTTTAATGAAACATTACCAAACTTAGAAAAGTTAGGTTTAGGTAATATAGCAGACTTACCAGTAGTTCAAAAAGTTTCAAATCCAGAAGCATTCTATACTAAATTAAGTGAAGCTTCAGTTGGTAAAGATACAATGACAGGACATTGGGAAATCATGGGTCTAAATATTGATAAACCTTTTAAAGTCTATCCAGAAGGTTTTCCAGAAGAATTGGTAAAAGAAATTGAATCAATCACTGGTAGAAAAGTTGTTGCAAATAAACCAGCATCAGGTACTGCAATTATCGATGAATATGGTAAGCATCAAATGGAAACTGGAGATTTAATTGTATATACATCTGCAGATCCAGTGCTACAAATTGCAGCACATGAAGATATCATTCCTTTAGAAGAATTATATGATATTTGTGAGAAAGTAAGAGAGCTTACGAAAGATCCTAAATATCTAATAGGAAGAATTATTGCACGTCCATACGTTGGCGAGCCAGGTAACTTCACTAGAACATCAAACAGACATGACTATGCATTGAAACCATTTGGTAAAATAGTTATGAATACTTTAAAAGATGCGGATTACGATGTCATTGCAATCGGTAAAATTAATGACATTTATGATGGCGAAGGTGTTACGAAAGCTATTAGAACGAAAGATAACATGGACGGTATGGATCAATTAATCGATGTTGTGAAAAGTGATTTCACTGGAATCAGCTTCTTAAACTTGGTTGATTTTGATGCATTGTATGGTCACAGAAGAGATAAAGAAGGTTACGCACAAGCTATTAAAGACTTTGATAACCGATTAGAAGACTTACAAGCAGTATTAAATGAAGATGACTTAGTCATTATTACAGCAGACCACGGTAACGATCCAACTGCTCCAGGTACAGATCATACACGTGAATATGTACCATTATTAATGTATAGTCCAAGCATTAAAGAATATCATGAACTATCAGGTGATGATACATTTAGTTCAATTGGTGCAACAATTGCAGATAACTTTAATGTGACGCTACCTGAATTCGGTAAAAGCTATTTAAATGAGATGGGGATTAAGTAATGAATATAGTTAGACGATTATTTGGAATAGGATTTTCATTTGCAGGTGTGATGCATTTCGTAAGATCAGAAGGTTTTGAAGCAATCGTTCCAAACTATTTACCATTTAAAAAAGCGATTGTTTGGATAACAGGTGTGATGGAAATCGTATTTGGTATCATGTTAATGATCAAAAAGCCAAGTAGCTTAATGAAAAAATTAATCGAATGGTTCTTAGTAGCTGTATTTCCAGCGAATGTTTATATGGCGCAAAAGAACATCCCATTAAACGGTAAACAATTACCAAAATGGGCGTTGTGGGGTAGATTACCACTACAATATGTAATGATTAAACTAGTAAGAAAAATGTAATTTTTATATAGAGAGAGTTTGGGATATCGTATCCCAAACTCTTTTTTAATTTGTGGGTGAGCGTGATGGAGGGAATAGATGAATATTATGTTGGGGGAGTTGGGTGTTAGGTGTCGTTATTAGCAAGTTTGGCTGAAGGTGCAAATAGTGGGTGCGTTATTAGCAAGTTTGGTAAGAAGTGCAAATAGTGGGTGCGTTATTAGCAAGTTTGATAAGAAGTGCAAATAGTGGGTGCGTTATTAGCAGTTTTGGAGAGAAGTGCAAATAAGGAGCTCCTTGTTTACAGTTCAGCCGAGATTTGTAATTAAGGCGGCCCATAGTAACACTTCGGGCGAGTTTTGTAACTAAGGCGGCCCATAGTAACACTTTAGACGAGTTTTGTAACTAAGGCGGCCCATAGTAACACTTTAGGCGAGTTTTGTAACTAAGGCTATCCATAGTAACACTTCGGCCAAGATTTGTAACTAAGGCAGCCCATAGTAACAGTTCAGCCGAGATTTGTAACTAAGACTGTCCATAGTAACACTTCGGGCGAGTTTTGTAACTAAGGCGGCCCATAGTAACACTTCAGGCGAGTTTTGTAACTAACACCCCCGTTATGAACAAGTTTGGGCGAAAGTGTTCGTAAGACCCCCGTTATGAACAAGTTTGGGCAGAAGTGTTCACAACGCCCAGCGCCATTCCAACATAAAAAAGCCCAGGTCATATCCTGGGCTCTCCTTATTAATCTTCTTTAAAGATATTTTTCCAATTATCGCGTTCTGCTAAAAATTCTGTTGCTAGTTGTTGTGCGCCTTCTAATGAATGGCTTGCTGCCCATCCGCATTGTACTTCGTTACATGCTGGGACTTCTGTTGCTTGTTCTACGTCTTTAAGTGTTGCTTCTAATATAGCAAGTACGTCATCATAATCGTCATGATTGATGAATGAAGCATAAAATCCTGTTTGACATCCCATTGGACTTACGTCTACCACTTTGTCTGTATGGTTTCTAATGTTCTCAGCCATTAAATGTTCTAAGGAATGTAATGCAGGCATTTCCATATGTTCTTTGTTAGGTTGTTTAAATCGAATATCATATTTATGAATAACATCACCATTTAGTCCTTCTTTGATTCCCGCAAGTCTCACAAATGGTGCGTCTACTATCGTATGATCTAAATTAAAACTTTCTACATTCATTTTTGTCATGAAGATTCCTCCTTTGATTTCGGCATCATTATATCAAGTTAATTTTGAAAAAACAATCAATTCAGATTTCTTTTACTTTCTTTCTATGTTACTTTATAAGATAATATTAATAAATTATTCTGAAATTAGGTGATGAGATGGAGCGTTTACGTGTAGTCCCTTACGACAGTATATGGCAACACCTTTTTCTTGAAGAGAAAAAATATTTACAGTCGTTATTGAAAGAACATAGTATCAGCATTGAACATATAGGATCAACGGCTATTCCTGGATTATCTGCGAAGCCGATTATAGATATATTAATAGTTGTCAAAGATAGTAAATCAATTGATGAATTTACACATGAATTATCAGCTTTAGGATATGAATCTAAAGGAGAACGTGGTGTTATTGGTAATCGATATTTCAAAAAATATGATCATTACGGTGCAGTTTCTCACCATTTACATATTTATGATGAAGGTAGCCCACATATTTTAAGATTATTGTCCTTTAGAGATTATTTAAGAGCTTTTAATGGAGAAAGAGAAAGATATAGTCGTCTCAAGCATGACTTAGTCATTGAATTTCCTGATGACAGTGAACAGTACTATAAAGGAAAAGACAGCATGATTAAAGAATTCGAGAAAAAAGCAGAAAAATGGTACTTAAATTCCAATGATATTGCAACAAATCATTGACATATCCGAGTTAGACAGTTAGAATTAAATTCAAATTTCATACGAATTATCAAGAGAGACTGAGGGAAGGGCCCGATGAAGTCCAGCAACCTCCCATAATGGAAAGGTGCCAATTCCTACAGTTTGTTACTGGAAGATAAAAGAACGATTGGCGCACTCCTTACAAAGTAGTGCGCTTTTATATTGGAAAGGTGAATCATTAATGAGTAACTTATCGCAAAATATTATTAATTATATAGAACAAAATAGACATTTATATTTATCAATGAGTCATCAAATTCATGAACGTCCTGAGTTAGGAAATGAAGAAGTATTTGCATCACGATTATTAAGCGATCAATTAAAGAGTCATCATTTTAAGATAGAGAAGAATATTGCGAAACATCCAACAGGTTTCATTGCAACGTATGACTCAGGAAAAGAAGGTCCAACTATTGCATATTTAGCAGAATATGATGCATTACCAGGTCTCGGTCATGCGTGTGGTCATAATATTATTGGGACATCAAGTGTGTTAGCAGGTATCAGTTTGTCTAAAGTGATTGATCAAGTCGGAGGAAAAGTTGTCGTATTAGGTTGTCCTGCTGAGGAAGGGGGTATTAATGGTAGTGCAAAAGCAACTTATGTGAAAGCTGGTATTATCGATAATATTGATATTGCACTAATGGTCCATCCTGGCCATGAGACGTACGTGACAGTGCCTTCATTAGCTGTAGATGTATTTGATGTTAAATTCTATGGACGAAGCGCTCATGCCTCTGAAAATGCTTTTGAAGCGGTTAATGCGTTAGATGCTATGTTATCTTTCTTTAATGGGGTGAGCATGTTAAGACAACAAATTAAAAAGACAGATAAAGTGCATGGTGTCATATTAAATGGTGGTGAGGCAGCGAATATTATTCCTGACTTTACTCATGCACGTTTCTACACGCGTGCCACTTCTCGAAAAGAACTAGATATTCTTACTGATAAAGTGAGAAAAATAGCTGAAGGGGCAGCTATACAAACAGGCGGTACATATGAATTAAGACCAATCCAAAATGGTGTAAATGAATTCGTGATTAATAAACCACTAGACGAATTATTTAGAAAGCACGCTGAACAAGTTGGGGAAGAAGTAATTGATGACGATTTTGGTTTTGGTTCTACAGATACGGGGAATGTAAGTCATATCGTACCGACTATACATCCACACATTAAAATTGGACCATCTAATTTAGTCGGTCATACGAAAGAATTTTGCCAAGCTGCTGCAAGTACAAAGGGTGATAAGGCATTAATTAACGGTGCGAAAATATTGGCATCAATGGGATTAGAACTTATAGAGAATGTATCCCTTAGAAATGAAATCATTGAGCATCATCAAACATTAAGGGAGAACTTGTTATGAACAAAGAATATAGGAAACCACTCAATTTAACGTTAAGAGATTTATATGAAGAAGGTATTGTATATAATGCAAGACCTTCTTATGAAGATAATCCTTGGTTAAAAGCTGAAGAAGCACAATCTAATTTTTTAACAGCAAGAGAAATGATTATTAGTAATATGCCAATGATCGTTCATGAAGCGTGTTTAACAGATAATGTTAAACGAATTTTAAAATTAGTAAATGTGGATATTCCGAGCAATATATATACTTTTAAAGATAGAACGCAATATGAACATTTACTACAACAGTTAACATCTGACAATAAAAAAATATTCTTCCAATACATACATGGTCAACATTTATGTAAAGACGAAGAATATGCCGTTTATAAACCTAAATTTATAGATTTAAATAATAAATCTAAAATTGAACAATGGACGGGTGGTAAATATTTACCGAAACGTGAAATTGTGAAAGCAGAAGAATTTGAACAAGCTATTCAAAACTGGGATTTACCATTAGTCATTAAACCGGGAGACGAGTTACCTACAGCAGGTGGGTATGGTGTAATGATTTGTTATAATAAAGCGGATTTAAAGAAAGCAACAAATAGAATTAAAGAAGCATCAGATACAAAATACATTATCATCGAACAATTCATTGAAGAAATTGATAATTATTGTGTTCAATACGTATATAGTGAAAAGACGGGTATACAATATATAGGTGCTGTTAAACAGCTTACAGATGAATATGGCTTCTACAATGGTAATGTGAATTCAAATCATGTACCACAAAGTGTTATAGATGCTGGGTATGAAATTATGAAAAATGGTGTTGAGCATGGTTATAAAGGTGTATCAGGGTTTGATCTTCTCGTAGATAAAAACCATGACGTTTATGCAATTGATTTAAACTTCAGACAAAATGGTTCAACAAGTATGTTATTACTTAAAGATCGTTTACATGAAGGTTTTCATAAATTTCTAAGTTATCATTCAAAAGGAGATAACACGCATTTCATCAATACAATAGAACAATTCATCAAAAATGGCCACCTCTATCCACTTGCATACTATGATGGTGACTATTTCGGAAAAGACAACGTAAAATCAAGATTTGTTGGAATTTGGCATGCAAAAACTGAAGAAAAGGCATTAGAACAAGAGCAACTTTTTCTAGATGCATTAAGTAGTCAAAATAAATAAAAAATTTTTTACAATTTAACTTCTTTTATATTGACTTATACCTAATACGTATAATATATTTTATTGGGATTAAATATAAAGAAAAGGGTGGTAGAATGGCTATCCAGGATATGTCTAAATTTAAACAAATATTAACAAAAGAAAGATTTTATGTTGTGCTGAATGACCGTAAAATCTTAAGAGACGGCGATACTGATTTTCGTCTAATTTGGTCAACGAAAGAAAGTGCAGAATCATATTTGAAATCGTATGAAATTACTAAATACGATAAAATTATGGAGTTAGATTTAGATAGATTTGTTACATACGAAATGGATGATATCCTTGATGAAGGCGATCAATTCATTGTGGACAAATCAGCAGAAGATAACGGAATAAAAGTAGAAGCAATTCCATTCATAGAAGAAATCATGAGTGAACTAGATGATATCCGAATAGATGAATTTGCAGAAGACATTTGTAACGAAAACTATGTTTACGGGTTAACAGTAAAAGGACAAAAACAATTCATTATCGTATCAGAAGAAGATGCAAGTCTACCAAACATGATGACAGTATGGAGTACACGCAAATTAGCAGAAAAAGTACACCGTGATGACTTCGAAGAATACGATATTATTGAAGTAGAAACAGAAGTCTTCGAAGAATGGTTAGAAGACTTGAAACAAGAAGACATCGCATTAGGAATCAACTTAAAATCAGGCATGATCGGTACAGTAACAGATCCAAAAGCCATTTTAAACGCAATGCCTTGTTAAATTATTAAATAAATAATTGTAATTACAAAAGACGCTCGCTATAAAGCAAGCGTCTTTTTTTGTCTTTCGAATTAATTGCAATTAATTAATAATATAATATTATTCGATTGTTGTAAAAATACTAACTGGAGGTTATAATAAATCAAAAAATGGTAAATTATAGTAATTGGAGGCGATTGATATGCTTAAGCACTTAAAATTAATCATTTATAAATGGCAATTTATAATTTCTTTTCTACTTTTATGTTCAATATCCATTATTCATTTGTGGAATGTCAAAATAGAGCATGGAGAACATCAACTACTAGAGTATACGCCTTACACAGAAAATATCATGATTAATGGTGGCTCATTATTATCTATTTTATATGTATGGATTATGCCATTGCTCATTTCAATTGGCGTTAGTACGTTATTTTATAAACTAAATTTGAAATCAAAGTTTAAAACATTAATTTATTCGAGTGTTGTATCGTTTATTATGGTAACTATACCACTTTTAATAAATTTTTTAGGAATGTTTATGATTTTACCGAATATAAAACCTGATATTGTATTTAAACAATTCGGTGGCATTTTTTCAGATAATCCAATGATCATTTCTATGTATTATGATTATCCAACAATATTTATATTATCGTTAATTGTGTTTGTAGGTTTATGGGGCATAGTAACAAACGTATTCTCAATATCATTACTATTATATTTTGGTGAGAAGGTTATTGTTAAGTTCATACCTTTCATTCTTCAAACACTATTTTATGCAATCACAGAATTCATGATAGTCGATATAATTGTATCGCCTATACATTTCTTATTAATATCATATGGTATATATAATTCACAATTTTTACCGAGTTTATTCTGTATATCGATTTATCTTGTATTGATTACATACATATATAGATTAAGCAGCGAAGAAAAAGTCATCAAAGTAGGTGAATAACTATGAAAAAAACACTCATCATTACCGTTTTAGTCGTTCTATTTTTAAGTATTGGTTCAGTAGGGTACCATCAATATGTAAAGGCAAATGAAAAATTTACAGATTACGAATTAAAAAAAGAGGAGATTCAATTAAATCATAATCATGAAATAAGTGTAGGCAAGTTAAAAATCAGTAATTTAGATGCGTATACTGTTAGTAATGAAATAACAATAGATATGGATATGACGATTTTAAAAAATAAAGGATCAAAATATGAATTTGAAAAAAACATAGATGGAGCTTTCATTTTACTTGTTGATGATTTATATGATACAAGTAGCGGAAAATATGAATTGAAAAATAGTAAATATAAAACAGCTAGTGAGACTTATGATAAATACGAAGCTCGTTTAAGTTTTAGCACTAACCTTGATAATATTAAAGGTAAACATAAATTGGAAGTCGTTTACCTCGACCGTAATGGTCATAAGTTGAAGAAATTATATTTACCGATTCGTGTTGACGGTGGGAAGATTGTTTGATACATTATTAGTAACTACTAAGGTAGTTACTACATCCCAACGTAGTAAAATCATTTATCCCAAATAATAACCCTTAAGAGAAAAAGGTTTTTCTCTTAAGGGTTATTTCGTCTTCTATATCTTCTTCAAATTTACTAATATATTTATTGACTAAGACGTCATGCCAAATGTAGTCTTTCATCATTTTTATTTGTGTATGGTCATAACTGATATAAGCGCGCATATTTGATTCTGCTGTTTGTCCGTAAATCATGTGTTCATCGTCTACGATTACGACAAATGGTTTAAGTGCTAATGAACTTTTGACGTAGTTTGTATAACGGTGATTAATGAGATCATAGCCGGGTTGGTCGACTTGGAATGTAATCCCTTGAATATGAATATCTTCTGAGACATGATTTGTTAAGATGTCATATAAGTCTGGCCATATTGAAACGGTGATTTGTCTTTTAGCTTGTTTAATGGCAGATGTTACGGCATCGATGATTGTTGATTCATTTGTTAAGACTTCTATTTGAATAGGCGCATTGTCTGTTACGATATTTAATTTATTGATTTCTTGTTCGAGTTGAAGGAGTTCTTCATTTTGCTTTTTTTCAAATAGTTGAATGGTTTGTTTTGGTGATAGGGCATAGTAGTATTTCTTTTGGTCTTGTAAATTGAAATAAGCGAGTCCTTGTTCATCAAGTTTATTGAGTGCTTCATAAATTTTTGAACGTGGTACGCTTGATATTTCACTTAGTTTATAAGCTGTTATGCCTGGATTTTGAACAAGGGCGATATAAGCTTTAGAGCCATACTCACTTAATCCAAAGCGTTTTAAAATGTCTATCATTTGATTCATAGTGTCACCTTCTAGTTTGATGTTACTTTAACCCCGAATAACGGAAGTATATCATATGCTTGATATTCAGAAACTGTTGCACCTTTTAAGTCATTAGGTTGTACAACAAGTTGTTCGATTGTATTGGACGATAAATCAATGTCTTTTAGTGATGTTTCAACGACTTCAAGAGATTCTAATGCACATCTTTCAATTGCGACAGATTTTTGAGTACAGAATGAAAGGTAAGTTTCTGACATTTGATTATCGTTAAATAAAACGTGATCTAAGTTACAATTTTGAAATTGACTCATTTTTAACTGACAATTAGAAAATTGTACATGCTTGAGTTTAACGTCTGTAAAGTTAGCACCAATCATACGACAATCTTTGAAGTGCACTCTATTAAGAGAAGCTTCACTGAATATACAGTTTGAAAGGTCGCATCCTTTAAATATAATATCTAATTCGTGAATTTTAGTGAAATCAACAGATTCAAATGTACATTGATTGAAATACATTGTATCGATTTGACTCGTTTCTTCATCTAATTGAATTAATGCTTTATCAAAGTACAAGTCATACGAAGACTGATAGAGTGTTACGTCTTTTTCTTCTTCATATTCAAAATCATTGTGTAGTTTAGGTTCTATAATTTTCATATTAATACTCCTTAATGTTTAACAATATATTGAACCGAGCGCTCCTGAATATTCACCGTTTTCAATGAAGTATGGTTTTAGACCTCTTAAAATCGTGTAATCAACGACGATATTTTTGAGTAGTTCATTTTTAACAAATGAAGATCCTATAAACACAACGTTTTCTGTATTATACTCTCTTGCGGCATGAATGGATACGGTTGTGACTGTTTCTCCTACAATACCCATTACAGCTGCTAATCGATCAGCATTTGGAAATGCATCGTTCATATGTTGTAATACATGTCCAAAGTTAGCAGCAGTTAATTCTCCAGAAATAGGCGTGTTATCACCTTTATAAATATGTTTAACTTTTAAATCTATTTTATCTCGATCCCCATTTAAAGCTGTTTGAACAAGTTCATCATAATCACTAATTTGAGTCAGTAAATAACTTAAACCTTGTATCATACCGCCACCAGCTCCTGTACCGCCTGCACGTTCTTGATGATCAGTAGTAGCATAATGGATAGAAGTACCAGTACCGACATTCGAGAATATATATGTTTCAAGGTCTATATTGTTTTCTTTTAAAAATATTTGAATCCCTTTATAAGTCGCATCAAATTCAATACTACGTTTCGCTTGATGTTTAATGCATGAGTCTAAGTATTGTGCTTTACCACCTGTAATCGATACTTCAACATCATCTAATTGATTTAACCAAACTGCAACTTGATCAATGTCAGTTGCTAACCATTTTTGATACGTTCTTTCTTTATTTAATTCAGTTACGACTTTAATTAAAGTACCACCTGCATCAATACCAATTTTCACACGAACACCTCATCTAGAAAAGTAAATAATTATCGTTATTATACTATAAAAAATTGTATATGATAAATTAATGATTTTTAGAAATATATTGTAAAAATTGTATAATTACATGATAAGATGATAACAAGTATAAATGAGGGAGGTTATATTTTGATTAGTATATATGAAATAAAACCGAAATTTCAGCAACTATTAATGCCTATCGTTGACTGGATGAGAAAAATCGGTATGACCCCAAATCAAGTTACAATATTAGCACTACTGCTCTCTATCGTAACGGGAATTATTATAAGTATATTTCATGAAAACAAATGGATTTATATTTTAATGCCTATCGTGATGTTTGTGAGAATGGCTTTAAATGCAATTGATGGTGTAATGGCAAAAAAATATCAAATGAAATCTCATTTAGGGTTATTGTTGAATGAATTAGGGGATGTTATAAGTGATTTATTTCTATTTATACCATTCGTGTTTATTGCTGAAGATTATGGAATAGGTATTATGTTGTTTATCAGTTTATCAATCATAAGTGAAATGGCTGGTGTGACTGTTCAAGTGATAGGTAGTTCAAGAAGATATGATGGTCCGATGGGTAAAAGTGACCGAGCATTTATTGTAGGTTTCATCAGTTTCTTGATTTTTGTTCATTTAAATATCATTCCTTATTTACATTTTGTGTTTTATGGTTGTTCAATACTCATGTTAATCAATATTTATAATCGAATAACAAAAGGATTAAAGGAGGTTAAATCATGAACTTAGGGAAGATATCTTCAGAAATGCTGATTGTTATGATTGGGGTATTTATCGTACTCGTATTATCCAGTTTGATTAGTATTTATTTAACGAAACGATATCCTGAAAAAGACTTCACTGAAATTAGATTGAGAATTAAATCATGGTGGAGTATGTGTATTATCTTTACAATTGCCTTAGTCATTCACTCTACTGTGTCATTGATTTTTCTTGGCTTACTTTGTTTTTTAGCTTTGAAAGAGTACTTTTCTTTAATACCTACGAATCGTAGTCATAGAGCTGTATTATTCTGGGCGTACTTATCTATACCAATTCAATTTACATTTATCTATTTTGGATTTTATGGCATGTTTATTATTTTTATACCAGTATATATGTTCTTATTTATACCGATTCAAGCAATATTGATAGGTGAAACAAAAGGGTTTTTACAATCAATGGGATCTGTACAATGGGGCATGATGCTGATGGTGTTTAGTTTAAGTCATTTAGCATACTTAATTGTCTTACCTGGCGAAAAAAGTTCAGTACCCGGTGCGAGCCTTGTTTTATTTTTAGTTATATTAACGCAAGCAAATGATGTCTTTCAATTTCTGTTCGGTAAAGCATTTGGTAAACATAAAATTGTACCTAAAGTAAGTCCGAACAAGACTTGGGAAGGTTTTGTTGGAGGGATTATTTCAACGACAATTCTATCTTTATGTTTAGCACCATTATTAACGCCGTTCACATTATTAGGCATGATTGTAGCAGGTTTATATATTAGTATTATGGGATTTGTGGGAGATGTGAATATTTCAGCTTTAAAAAGAGATTTAAATATTAAAGATACTTCTCAAACAATACCTGGTCATGGCGGTATTTTGGATAGAGTAGATTCTTTAACATACACAGCGCCACTCTTCTTCCACTTTGTAAGGTTCTTTTACTTTTAAGGGGTGAACCGATATGTTAAGACTCATTATATTTACATGTATCATTAAGCCAATTATTTTAATTGTTCTAGGATTAAATATACGTAGACGAGAATGGTTACCTAAAAAAGGTCCTATCGTGATTATTGCCAATCATAATTCACATTTAGATACACTTGTACTACTTTCATTGTTTCAAGGAGAAGGGTTTAAGAAAGCACGACCTGTAGCTGCAGGTGATTATTTTCTGAAAAACAAACTATTAAAATGGTTTTCTATGAATATTATGAGAATTATACCAATAGAGCGAAAAATGACGCGAGATATTAAAGGATTATTTGAACCAATTGTAGATGCTTTAGATGAGGGCAGTATTATCATCTTGTATCCGGAGGGAAGTAGAGGCGAACCTGAAAAGTTATCAAAATATAAATCCGGGATTTATTATTTAATGAGAGAACGTCCAAGCATTCCGATACAACCTTTGTTTCTACATGGTTTAGGCAAGTCATTACCGAAAGGCTCAAAACTATTTGTACCATTCTTTATTGATATTTTTGTAGGACGTCCATTTTTATTTAATGAGAATAGAAAAGTATTTATGGATGAGCTTAATGAACGAATGAATGAACTCAGAAATGAAGGTGATTTTAAAGAATGGTAATCATATTTATATGGGCTTTTCTTGAAGCAATTGTATTCTTTATTATCCCTGATGTAGCTTTAACTTATTATGCAATCAAACAAAAAAGTAAATTTAAATTATTATGTGCAAATTTGATTGCAATTATAGGTGCAGTTCTAGGTGGTATCATCGTTTACATTATTTCAATTCAACATTTGAACTTTGTTGAAATGATCATGGTTAAGATTCCTGGTATTCATCCTTATATGATAGAACATGTGATACATTCATTAGAAGATAAAGGAGTGCTCGGATTAATAGAAGCACCATTGTTTGGTGTTCCATATAAACTTTATGCAATGATGAGCTATCACGAAGGTATATCATTTATTGTATTTATACTCGTAAGTTTCATTGCAAGACTTTTGAGATTTATATTAACGAGCTATCTAGCATATGTACTCAGTCATATTGTGTTTAAAAACGTTAATCGATATATCAAAATATTACTATGGTTAATCGTATGGATCATCGTCTATTGGGTATATTTTTCGATACATGCGTTTTAGTTTATGAAAATAAGACAATCAAAAAGGCACCATTCATTGATTTAAACAATGAATGGTGCCTATTTTAATTATTTTTCTTCTTCTTCACGTTCTTCTAATGATTTAGAGAAATCTGTGTCATCATCTATATAAGTCATTTTGAAATGTTTAGATGGTTCTCTACGTAATGCTTTCATAATAGAGAACATCATTAAGAATAGTATAAATGCGAATGGTAGGCCGGCTACGACAGAAGCGGTTTGTAAACTTTCTAAACCACCTGCTAATGTCATGGCAACTGAAATGGCACCAATTAATGTTCCCCAAACTAATTTATACTTGAATGGCGGTACGATTGAACCTTTATCAGACATACTTGATAAGATAAAAGTAGTTGAATCCGCACTTGTAACAAGGAACAAGAAGATTAATATTATTGCTAGAATACTTGTTGCTTCGTAAAATGGGAAGTTTGATAATAGGGAGAATAGTGCAACTGTATAATCTCCTTTAACATCTTCCGCAATAGAAGCACCTTTATTAATAACTAAATACATGGCCGTTCCACCGAAAGTGGCAATCCAACTAAATGAAATAAGTGGTGGAATAATTAACACGCCAATTACAAATTCTCTTATCGTTCTACCTCTTGATACTCTGGCTACAAATCCTCCGATAAATGGAGACCAAGCAATAACCCATGCCCAATAGAACACAGTCCATTGTTGAATCCAAGAATTGTCGCCTTCATAAGGATTTAATCTTAAACTATATTGTACAAAGTTTGTAATATAGTCACCTATTGCAACAGTAAATGTTTCAAATATAAATTGTGTCGGTCCTAAAATAAGTATAAATATAAGTAAAGCAAAACAAATAAATATGTTAGCATTACTTAGCCATTTAACACCTTTATTAAGACCTGATGCTGCTGATCCAAGAAATAGTAAAGTCATAATGACGGTGATGATAATTTTAGTCCAATTATTATTAGGAATATCAAAAACATGATGAAGTCCGCCACCAATTTGCATTATTCCTAGACCAATTGATGTTGCAATACCCATGACAGTTGCGACTATCGCTAAGATATCGATAACATTTCTGTATGGTTTCTTATAAGTTTCACCGAATACAGGTTCCATTGCTGTAGATATTAAACCGTCTCTTCTTTTTCTAAATTGGAAGTAAGCTACGATAAGCCCTGCCATTGCAAAGATAGACCATTGTGAAATGCCCCAATGGAAGAATGTATATCCCATAGCAAGTCGAGCTGATTCTAATGTAGAGCCATCTACTTCATTTGGAAGTGGTGATTTTAAGTAATGTGTCATTGGTTCAGCAACGCCCCAGAATACAATCCCGACACCGAGTCCAGCAGAGAATAACATGCCGACCCATGAAATAAATGAGAATTCTGGTTCTTCGTCGTCTCTACCGAGTTTAAATCGACCAAACCTCGTAATAGCCAATCCGATTAAAAAGATATCTAAAACGAATACGATGATTAAGAATAACCATCCTGTACTGTTCGATATAAATGTATATAATATATTAGCGTATTTACCAAAACCTTTTGGAAAAATTCCAGCAGTTAAAGTTACTAATAATATAATAGACATAGATACCCAAAATACTAATGTTGTCTTATTATTTTGCCTGTCTGTATTTTCTTTTGACTGTTTCATTAATATCCCCCTTTAAATTATGCAGTCTTAATTCTATTACCCTCATCCAAATCAAACTAACATGTGTACGATAATTACGTTTTATAAGGTTCTTAATTGCGCAATGAATGTAAAATTCGTTATGATATATATAAACAAACGGGGGGATATCAATCATGAAAGCTAAATCATTCGGTGAAATCGTCATTAAACCATTTGAAGAACATATGAGAACGGCACTATATGGTTTTGAATTAAACGAACGACAACAAATTTATTCTTCATTGCCTAAAGAAGTGTTGGATGGTGCTATCGAAGATCCTGATAGAAGACCTAATGTTGTCGTAAACGATCAAGACGACATAGTTGGTTTCTTTGTATTGCATAAGTATTATCAACACGAAGGTTATGATACACCTCATAATGTTGTATATATACGTTCATTATCAATTAATGAAAAGTATCAAGGTAATGGGTATGGCACGACTATAATGATGAATTTACCTGAGTACGTTCAACATGTGTTCCCTGATTTTGATCATTTATATTTAGTAGTAGATGCTGAAAATGAGGCAGCATGGAATTTATATGAAAGAGCTGGCTTTATGCATACAGCTACAAAAGAAGAAGGTCCATTAGGTAAAGAACGATTATATTATTTAGATTTAGATTCAAAATATGTATCTTCATTGAAACTTGTATTAAATGAAGATGATTTAGATAATGAATTTGTCGATATACATTTAATGAAAGATAATCAAAAAGTAGGTATCATCGTATTAGAAGATAAAGATCATTATTTTGATATTCGGAGTATAGAAGTTGAAGAAGACGAAAGAAAAGAAGGTATTGCAGAGAGTGCTTTAAGACAGTTAAGTACTTTTGTTAGAAGAAGGTTTGAAGATAAGAAAGAAATACACATCACTTTATTCGGTTCAAACAATAAATTGAAACCTTTATGTGAGAAAGCAAGATTTGTAGAAATACAAAAATCTGAGGACTATATTAAACTCATGAAATATATTAAGTATTAACTAACATTTGCTAAAAATCATCTTGTCAATTATAATCGTAAACTGTTATGATTATAAATATTAATGTGCGACAATAGTTCGATTGTTGAAAGGAAGAGTAAAGCATGAAATTAAAAGATTTCACAAAAGAAATGGTAGATGAGCATTCATTTATCGAAATGGCTTATATTTTATTAACAGAGAACGGTAAAGAAACAAACTTATATGATATGATAGACGAATTCAAAAGCTTAGGTAATTATAATGATTCAGAAATTGAGAACCGTATTTTACAATTCTATACGGACTTAAATACTGATGGACGCTTCTTAAGTGTGGGTGAGAATATTTGGGGACTTCGTGACTGGTATTCAGTTGATGATATCGAAGAAAAAATCGCACCAACAATTCAAAAATTCAACGTTCTAGATGAAGACGATGAAGCTGATTCAGAAATTTCATTATTAGGGGAAGAAGATAAATCTAAAGATCTTGATATTACAATTGATCAAGATGATGAAGAAGGTTTAAATGATCCTGAAGACCCTGAAGATGAAGACGTAGAAGATGAATTAGATGAAGCGGGTCTTGTTGTAGATGAAGAAGACGAAGATGAGGAAGACGAAGAAGACGAATTTTAATTGACTTTTCTTTAAAAGATGGTAATATTTTATTTGGGCTCCTTTAAATAGGACAATCGTATAAATATAGCGCTCCCTCCTTACATTTTAAATAATGTAAGTGGGAGCGTTTTTTATTTTTTAAAAAATAAATGGAGGTACAAACATGACAAAGTTCATTTTCGTAACAGGTGGCGTAGTATCGTCTCTTGGTAAAGGTATTACAGCAGCATCACTAGGGAGATTACTTAAAAATAGAGGATTAAATGTAACAATTCAAAAGTTCGACCCATACTTAAATGTTGATCCAGGTACAATGAGTCCATATCAACACGGTGAAGTTTTTGTAACTGAAGATGGTGCAGAAACAGACTTAGACTTAGGACATTATGAAAGATTTATTGATATTAACCTTAATAAATATTCAAATGTAACAGCAGGTAAAGTTTATTCTCACGTACTTAAAAAAGAAAGACGTGGAGATTTCTTAGGTGGTACTGTCCAAGTTATCCCACATATTACAAATGAAATTAAATCAAGATTATTAATGGCTGGCGAAAGTACAAATGCTGATGTTGTTATTACTGAAATTGGTGGTACAACAGGTGATATTGAATCTTTACCATTTATAGAAGCAATTAGACAAATCAAGAGTGATCTTGGTCGTGAAAACGTTATGTACATCCATTGTACGTTACTTCCATACATTAAAGCTGCTGGTGAAATGAAGACTAAACCAACACAACATAGTGTTAAAGAATTAAGAGGTTTAGGTATTCAACCAGATTTAATTGTGGTACGTACTGAATATGAAATGACTCAAGATTTAAGAGATAAAATTGCATTATTCTGTGACATTAACAAACGTGCAGTCATTGAATGTAGAGATGCTGATACGTTATATCAAATTCCATTAGCATTAAAAGAACAACATATGGATGATATCGTCATTGAAAGATTAGATTTAGAAGCTACACCAGAAGCGGAATTAACAGAGTGGAACCAATTATTAGACACTGTACGTAATTTAGAAGGTTCAGTGAAAATTGGTTTAGTAGGTAAATATGTTAGTTTACAAGATGCATACTTGTCAGTTGCAGAAGCTTTAAAACATGCTGGTTATGATTTTATATCAGATGTTGAAATTAAGTGGATTGACTCTGAAAAATTAAACGAAACAAACTATCAAAAAGAACTTGCAGACGTAGATGGTATTTTAGTACCTGGCGGATTCGGTGATAGAGGTGTAGAAGGTAAGATATTAGCCATTCAATATGCACGTGAAAACAACGTACCATACTTAGGTATTTGTTTAGGTATGCAATTAGCAACAGTTGAATTCGCTAGAAACGTAGTTGGATTAAACGATGCACATTCAGCAGAATTAGATCCAAACACACCATACCCAATTATCGATTTATTACCAGAACAAAAAGACATCGAAGATTTAGGCGGAACATTAAGATTAGGTGTTTACCCATGTAAAATTGAAGAAGGAACAATTGCACATAAAGTCTATGGTGAATTAGAAGTAGACGAAAGACACCGTCACCGTTATGAATTTAATAACGAATATCGCGAAAGATTAGAAGAAAAAGGCATGAAATTCTCAGGAACAAGCCCAGATGGTAGATTAGTAGAAATCGTAGAATTAGAAAATCACCCATGGTTTGTAGCATGTCAATTCCATCCAGAATTCTTATCTAGACCAACACGTCCACAAAAATTATTCAGAGGATTTGTAGAAGCAAGTATTCAAAATAAATAATATATATATAAAGCGCCCTTTATCCTAATACTTTTTCAAGTATTTAAGATAGAGGGCGCTTTTTTGTATAAATATGTGTGGGATATAAAGTGCTGCGTTGTGAACACTTCTGGGCAAACTTGTTCATAACGGGTGGCGTTGTGAACACTTTTCGCCAAACTTGTTTATAACGAGTGTGTTGTGAACACTTCTGGGCAAACTTGTTTATAACGGGTGCGGTAATTACAAAACTCAACGGAATTGTAACTAAGGAGGCCTATAGTAACAAAAGTCGGCGGAATTGTAACTAAGGAGGCCCATAATTACAAAACTCATAAGAAGTGTAACTAAAACCTCCATTATCCACCAACACGTAAAATTCAGACCCGTTATCTACTATTACTAGATTTCTTCATTTAAATCTTGTGTAATCTCATGCATTTCAGCAAACATGATATAATATATATAATTTAAAGCCATAAGATGAGGGGTAATAATTTTACTGTAATCAGCGGTTGGAACGATTGCTCTTGGTGTTGATAAGTCAATATAATGCATGAGTGATTCGTGTGTCTTATTGTCTTTATCTTTGTTTGCTATTACGACAAAATCTATATCGTGGTCGTTTAATTTTGTAATCCATTCGTTGAGTTCTTCAGTAAAGGAAGTACCGGCTAATAATACGCGGTCAGTAGAGTCAATTTTTTCGATTTCATCTAAAGTATTGAGTGTTTCTGCATGTGGAAAGCTTTCGTTACTGTCAGTCATAAATGTTTGGAAATGATTGATTTCGTCGAAAGTTTTGATGCGTATTTTGCCTTCACCGTTTGCTGCTTGCATAAGCAGTTGTGATGCAATTTCAATTTCTTCAATTTGGGCATCTATTTTACTAAATATGCCGTTTAATTGTGTATTAAAAATTTTAAGCAATTTGTATTCTCCTTATTAACGTCATTAAATTTATTTTATAGAAAAAGTGGGGTATCTTCAATGGATGTACTTATTATAGATGATGAAAAGAATATTAGACAATTATTAAAAGAAATTATGGAATTAAATCAATTTAATGTAGATACTGCTAAAAATGGAGCGGAGGGTATTGAATTATTTCATAAAAATACTTATAAATTGATTTTTATAGATAAAAGAATGCCTGGAATTTCTGGGGAAGAAGTATTTGCCGAAATTAGAAAATCTGACAAAAATATTCCAGTTTATATCATTTCAGCATTTCAATCATCTACCGAGTTAGAAGTTTTAAAAAAAGGAAATATTACAGGCGTGCTAATGAAGCCGTTTACAATTGAAGAAGTTATGAAAATTGTAAGAAAACATTTAGGATAGGGCTTTCAAAAGGTGCATATATTCACAAAGTTTGATATAATAATCTTGTAAATAATTCGTGCCTTGCACATTAGGAGGAAACTCAATGCCTTTAGTTTCAATGAAAGAAATGTTAATTAAAGCAAAAGAAAATGGTTATGCTGTTGGTCAATACAACATCAATAACTTAGAATTTACACAAGCTATTCTTCAAGCTTCACAAGAAGAAAACGCGCCTGTTATCCTTGGTGTATCTGAAGGAGCTGGACGTTATATCGGTGGTTTCAAAACTGTCGTTAAAATCGTTGAAGGTTTAATTGAAGATTACAACATTACAATTCCAGTTGCTATTCACCTTGACCACGGTTCAAGTTTCGAAAAATGTAAAGAAGCTATCGATGCTGGATTCACTTCAGTAATGATCGATGCATCTCATCACCCATTCGAAGAAAACATCGAAATTACTTCTAAAGTAGTTGAATATGCTCATGCTAACGGTGTTTCTGTTGAAGCTGAATTAGGAACTGTTGGTGGACAAGAAGATGACGTAGTTGCAGAAGGCGTTATCTATGCTGATCCTAAAGAATGTCAAGAATTAGTTGAAAGAACTGGTATTGATACTTTAGCACCTGCATTAGGTTCAGTACACGGACCTTACAAAGGTGAACCAAACTTAGGTTTCAAAGAAATGGAAGAAATCGGTGCTTCAACTGGTTTACCATTAGTATTACACGGTGGTACTGGTATCCCAACTCACGATATCAAAAAAGCTATCACTTTCGGTACAGCTAAAATCAACGTTAACACTGAAAACCAAATCGCATCTGCTAAAGCAGTTCGTGAAGTGTTAAACAACGATAGCGAAGTTTACGATCCACGTAAATACTTAGGACCTGCTCGTGAAGCAATTAAAGCAACAGTTAAAGGTAAAATCCAAGAATTTGGTACTTCTAACCAAGCTTAATTTTAATTAAATTCTAACTACTACAAGCATCGTGCTTGTAGTAGTTTTTTCTGTTTTTAAAGATAAATTGAATATTTATTCAATACGTTTACTCAATTTATTTTAATGTCAAAAATTTAAAATTTGATACTTCTTTCGTAGTAAATTATGTCATTTCTATTTACTTTTTATGTTTTTGCGTTTATCTTATTGAATAGTATATAATGGAAATAATTATCTATTCATGTTGAGAGAGTATGCATTCTCTAAGACGATGAAGTAAAGGAGTAAACATATGTCTCAAGAAGTTATAAAAATAAATGGTGGCAAAAAATTAAATGGTAAAGTGCAAATAAGCGGTGCTAAAAATAGTGCAGTTGCACTTATTCCAGCAAGTTTAATGGCGAATGATGTTGTGACATTAGATGGCCTACCAGATATTTCAGATGTCAAAACTTTAATGAGCCTACTTGGTGATTTAAATATTAAAACAGAATTAAATGGTGATCAGCTTGTCGTTGATTCAAGCGATGCAGTGAATCTACCTTTACCTAACAATAAAGTACAATCTTTAAGAGCATCTTATTATATGATGGGGGCTATGCTCGGACGTTTTAAAAAATGTGTGATTGGTTTACCTGGTGGCTGTCCTTTAGGCCCTAGACCAATTGACCAACATATTAAAGGTTTTGAAGCACTAGGTGCAAAAGTAACAAACGAACAAGGTGCGATGTATTTAATAGCTGAAGAATTAGTTGGCGCTAAAATATTTATGGATGTTGTGAGTGTTGGTGCAACGATCAATATTATGTTGGCAGCTTCTTTAGCAAAAGGTAAAACAGTAATTGAAAACGCAGCGAAAGAACCTGAAATTGTTGATGTTGCGACATTATTAAATAATATGGGCGCTAAAATTAGAGGTGCAGGTACAGATACATTGAAAATTGAAGGTGTAGAATCCTTGCACGGTACGAAACATACAATTATTCCTGATAGAATAGAAGCAGGTACATACATGTGTGCAGCAGCAGCCATGGGTGAAGAAGTGTACATCGAAAATATCATTCCTTTACATTTAGAACCATTAATCGCTAAATTAAGAGAAATGGGCACTGAAATCGATTTAGGTGAAGATTCAGTTGTTATTAAAGGTAAAGACGAATATAAACCAGTTGATATACAAACTGCAGTTTATCCTGGCTTTGCAACAGATTTACAACAACCATTTACACCTTTATTATTAAAAGCAAATGGTCAAAGTAAAATAACAGAAACGATTTATCCTGCAAGATTTAAACACGTTGATGAACTGATTAGAATGGGTGCAAATGTGAATTTAGAAAATGGCACAGCTATTTATTATCCATCTCAATTGACAGGTGCAAGTGTAGCAGCGAGTGATTTAAGAGCAGGTGCATCTTTATTAATTGCTGGATTAATGTCTGAAGGCGTTACAACGGTTTATAATGTGAAGCATATTCATAGAGGATACAGCGGAATTGTTGAAAAATTAAAAGTACTAGGTGCTGATATTTGGACTGAAACCGTATAACAAGTATAAATTATATACTTTGTATATAAAGTGTAGTATAATGGCAATATAGAAGTTAAAGAGGTGAGTAACATGGAAGTATGTCCTTATTTGGAAGAAACTTTTAAAGTAATAGGACGCAGTTGGAATGGTTTAATACTTAATTATTTATCACGTTGTGATGAACGTTCGGCTCACTTTTCTGATATGAAAAGAGACTTAAGACGTATTACACCTAGAGCATTATCTCTTAAATTAACTGAATTAAGTGATTGGGGATTAGTTGAGAAGAAAGTTGTTACAACAACGCCTCTATCAGTTGAATATCATTTAACAACTAAAGGATACGAATTAGCACAAGCGCTTGTACCATTAGAAGAGTGGGCGCAAAAAAATGTGGAATTGCAAGAGAATCATTCCTAAACAAATTGAATATTATAAAGTACCCGTCAATGCGATGAAACCCATTTCGTTGGCGGGTATTTTATTTGTTTGAAATTTAAAATATTCAATTCTCAAACAGATTATTTTAATTATGACTATCATCCATACTATAATAACCAATGTAACAAATATAAAGGAGTAGATAATTCATGAGACAAGATATCAAGCAATATATAAATGGCGAATGGGTTGAAAGTCATAGTGGACAAACATTAGATGTTATTAACCCTGCTACAGAAGAAGTAATGGGTAAAATTGCTGCAGGTAACAAACAAGATGTTGATGACGCTGTAGCTGCCGCTAAAAAAGTGTACGTGAAATTTAGAAATACTTCTTTAGAAGAAAGAAAAGCTTTATTAGAACGAATTGCAGATGAATATGAAAATAGAAAAGAAGATTTAATAGATGTAATGACGGATGAGCTTGGCTCACCAATTGAAAAATCAGAATCTGTTCATTATCAAATGGGCTTAAATCATTTTAGAGAAGCAAGTAAAGCGATCGATTCAATTCAATTTGAAGAACGTCGTGGTGATGATTTAGTTATTAAAGAAGCTATCGGTGTTTCTGGATTAGTAACACCATGGAACTTCCCAACTAACCAAACATCATTAAAATTAGCTGGTGCATTTGCTGCAGGTTCACCTGTAGTCTTAAAACCATCTGAAGAAACACCATTTGCAGCGATTATTTTAGCTGAAATATTTGAAAAAGCTGGCGTGCCTAAAGGTGTGTTCAACTTAGTAAATGGTGATGGCCAAAGTGTTGGTGATCCATTAAGTTCACATCCTGATGTACGTATGATGTCATTTACGGGTTCAGGACCAACTGGTAGAAAAATTATGGAAAACTCAGCTAAAGACTTCAAAAAAGTATCATTAGAGCTAGGTGGAAAATCACCATTAGTAGTGTTAGATGACGTTGATATCGAAGAAGCAGCTAAAGGTGCAGTTGCTAAATTCGTACAAAATACTGGTCAAGTTTGTACAGCAGGTACACGTACATTAGTACCAGAAAGTATTAAAGATGAATTTATCGCAGCAGCTAAAAAAGCAATTGAAAATGTTAAAGTTGGTAATCCTAGAGAAGCTGGCCAAGATGCTGGTCCAGTTGTATCTAAAAAACAATTTGATACAGTTCAAAGCTACATTCAAAAAGGTATCGATGAAGGTGCAACATTATTACATGGTGGTGTTGGTAAACCAGACGGTCTTGAAAAAGGTTACTTCGTTAAACCAACATTATTTACTGATGTAACAAATGATATGACAATTGCTCAAGAAGAAATCTTTGGTCCAGTAGGTACAATTATTACTTATAAAGACTTAGATGAAGCAATTGAAATTGCTAATGATACAATTTATGGTTTAGCAGCATATGTATATGGTAAAGATACAGAACGTGTAAGAGAAGTTGCTAAAGCGTTAGAAGCAGGTACTGTGGAAATTAATGATGCAGGTAGAAAACCTAATTTACCATTCGGTGGTTATAAACAATCAGGTATTGGTAGAGAATGGGGCGACTACGGAATTGAAGAATTCTTAGAAATTAAAGCAATTCCAGGTTATTTTAAAGAATAGTAAAAATACAAAATACAATATATTTTTAAGACTGAAACATTTCGATGTTTCAGTCTTTTTATATGATAGTTATAATTGAATAAAAAAGTGAAATATTTTAACATAATTTATATATAACTTATTTTGTCATCTTCATAAAAAAATGCTATAGTTTAAAGGCAGATTATAAATCTGATAAAAATGAATGAGATTTTTAAGAAATGGGTGTCATAAATATGGCTGAAAGAGTTAGAACAAGTCCTCAGTATGAATCGTTTCACGAATTATACAAGAACTATACAACTAAAGAATTAACATCAAAGGCAAAAGAACTAAGAATAACAAATTATAGTAAATTAAATAAAAAAGAACTTGTCTTAGCAATTATGGAAGCTCAAATGGAAAAAGACGGCAACTATTATATGGAAGGTATCTTAGATGATATTCAACCTGATGGTTATGGCTTTTTACGTACTGTTAACTATTCTAAAGGTGAAAAAGATATTTATATATCTGCTAGCCAAATTAGACGCTTTGAAATTAAAAAAGGTGACAAAGTAACTGGTAAAGTTAGAAAACCTAAAGAAAATGAAAAGTATTACGGATTGTTACAAGTTGACTTTGTAAATGATCAAAATGCAGAAGAAGTTAAAAAAAGACCACACTTTCAAGCGTTAACTCCTCTATACCCACAACAACGTATCCAATTAGAAACTACAAGTAAAAATTATTCAACTAGAATCATGGATTTAATTACGCCAATAGGTCTAGGACAGCGTGGAATGATTGTAGCACCACCTAAAGCTGGTAAGACATCATTACTTAAAGAAATTGCAAATGCTATCGCAATTAATCAACCAAAAGCGAAATTATTTGTATTATTAATTGGGGAACGTCCAGAAGAAGTAACGGATATTGAACGTTCTGTTGAACAAGCTGAAGTCGTTAACTCAACATTCGATGAGCCGCCAGAACATCATGTTAAAGTGGCTGAATTATTACTTGAAAGAGCTAAGCGTCTTGTTGAAATCGGTGAAGACGTCATTATCTTAATGGATTCATTAACAAGATTAGCTAGAGCATATAACTTAGTTGTACCACCAAGTGGTAGAACATTATCAGGTGGTTTAGATCCAGCGTCACTTCATAGACCTAAACATTTCTTCGGAGCTGCTAGAAATATTGAAGCGGGTGGAAGTTTAACAATATTAGCGACAGCATTAGTTGAAACAGGTTCTCGTATGGACGATATGATTTATGAAGAATTTAAAGGTACAGGTAACATGGAACTTCATTTAGATCGTAAATTGTCTGAGAAGAGAGTATTCCCTGCAATTGATATTAGAAGAAGTTCAACACGTAAAGAAGAATTGCTATTAGATAAAGAAGAACTTGAAATGATTTGGCAACTACGTAATTTATTTACTGATTCAAATGATTTCTCTAAAAGATTTATTAGAAAGTTAAAACGCACGGATTCTAATGAAGAATTCTTTGAAGTCTTAAGAAAATCTATGGTCGATAGTGCGAAGACTGGTAAACCAATTATATAAATTTAAGGTTGCATTTTAATTCTTCAACATATATAATATGTAAGTATTGAGTGAATAAGTCACAAATAAACTCTGTTCCAGATGGTTCAGGGCAAAGGAGCTGAAAAAAATGAAACAAGGAATTCATCCAGAGTATAATAAAGTTATCTTTTTAGATACAACTACAGACTTCAAATTCTTAAGTGGTTCAACACGTACTTCAAATGAAACTATGGAATGGGAAGATGGAAACGAATACCCAGTTATCCGTTTAGATATCTCTTCAGATTCACATCCATTCTATACAGGACGTCAAAAATTCGCATCTGCGGATGGTCGTGTGGAACGCTTCAACAAAAAATTTGGTTTCAAATCAAACAACTAATTATGAAGCGAATCAAGCATCCTTTTATAAAGGGTGCTTTTTTTTGTAAAAATTAATAAATAAGTAAAAATAATATGATATAATTAAGCGATTATGTTGAAAAAGGTGGATAAGTAATATGTACGAAAATTACCATTCCGGATGGATAGAATGTATTTGCGGAAGTATGTTTAGTGGTAAGTCTGAAGAGCTTATTAGACGTCTGAGAAGAGGTTTATATGCGAAACAAAATGTAAAAGTATTTAAGCCATCTATTGATAATCGATATAGTGAAGAAGCTGTAGTATCTCATAATGGAAATCAGCTTGATGCAATCAGCATAGAACATTCTAGTCAAATATTAAAATATGATTTACAAGGCATCGATATTATTGGAATAGATGAAGTCCAATTTTTTGATAATGAAATCGTAAGCGTAGCACAAAAGTTAGCAGAAGAAGGCTATCGTGTTGTTGTAGCTGGATTAGATATGGACTTTAAAGGTGTGCCATTTGAACCAATGCCTGAAATGATGGCAGTTGCAGAAATTGTAACAAAATTACAAGCGGTATGTGCAGTATGTGGATCTCCATCAAGTCGAACACAAAGACTTATAAATGGTGAACCAGCACATATTGATGACCCGATTATATTAGTTGGTGCAGACGAAAGTTATGAACCAAGATGTAGAGATCATCATATAATTAGAACTGAAATAAGGAGTGATATAAATGTTTGATCAATTAGAAATTGTTGAAAATAGATATGAACAATTAAATGAATTACTTAGTGATCCAGATGTCGTTTCGGATACAGACAAGCTAAGAAAATATTCAAAAGAACAATCTGACTTACAAAAGACAGTTGATGTATATAGAACTTATAAATCTGTTAAAGGTGACATTGAAGATGCGAAATTAATGTTAAACGAAACAACAGATAAAGAAGAACAAGATATGTTGAAAGAAGAAATTAACAGTCTTACTAAACGTGTACCTGAATTAGAATCTGAATTGAAATTCCTACTTATTCCTAAAGACCCTAACGATGATAAGAACGTTATTATGGAAATTCGTGGCGCAGCAGGTGGAGATGAAGCAGCTATTTTCGCAGGTGACTTATTCAGAATGTATTCAAGATTTGCTGAAGCACATGGCTACAAAATTGACGTCGTTGAAGAGAATATTAGTGACCATGGTGGCTACAAAGAAGTCAGCTTTTCAATTCAAGGAAACGGTGCATTCAGTAAACTTAAATATGAAAATGGCGCGCACCGTGTACAACGTGTACCAGAAACTGAATCAGGCGGACGTATTCATACTTCTACAGCAACAGTTGCAGTATTACCTGAAGCTGAAGATGTTGAAATTGATATTAGAACTGAAGATTTAAAAATTGAAACTTACCGTTCTAGTGGTTCTGGTGGTCAGCACGTCAATACGACAGACTCAGCTGTACGTATCACGCATTTACCAACTGGTATTGTTGCAACATCATCTGAAAAATCTCAAATTAAGAACCGTGAAAAAGCATTTAAAGTATTGAAAGCCAGAGTTTACGATATGATGGTTCAAGAAGAAAATGCTAAATACGCTGAAAAAAGAAAGTCAGCTGTTGGTACAGGAGATCGTTCAGAAAGAATTAGAACGTATAACTATCCTCAAAACAGAGTAACTGACCATCGTATTGGATTAACTTTACAAAAGTTAGATCAAATTATGGAAGGTAAAGTTGACGAAATTATCGATGCATTAACGTTGCATGAACAAACGGAAAAATTGGAAGAATTAAATAATGGCCAATTATAATTTTCAACAGTTACTAAATGAAACTTATGATGGATTATCAGCACGAGGGTTTGAAACCTCTCGTGCTGATTGGTTATTAGAGGATATTTCAGGCATGTCTAGAACGCAAATTGCCATGAATTTAAATCAAAATGTACCTGATAATATTTTAGATGCTTACTTAAAAAGTAGAGAACGTATGTATGAAGGTGAGCCTGTACAATATATTGCAGGTTTTGCAGAATTTTATGGTAGAAAGTTCAAAGTGAACCAACATGTATTAATACCGAGACCTGAAACAGAAGAACTTGTCTATCAAACATTACAAATGATTCAGAACGAGCAAGTAGTCGTATGTGATATAGGAACGGGTACAGGAGCTATCGCAATTACACTGAAAAAAGAGCGTCCTGATTTATCTGTTATCGCGACTGATATTAGTGAAGAAGCATTATTAATCGCTCAAACAAATGCATCGACACTTGAAGCACCGATAAAATTTCTAAAAGGTAAATCATTAGAACCACTAATTAAAAAAAATATTAAAGTGGATGTACTCGTCTCAAATCCACCGTATATTTCATATGCAGAACAAAAAGAAATGTCTAATACTGTCTTAAATTATGAACCACATTTGGCTTTATTTGCAGAAGATGATGGCTTAGCGATCTATAAAGATATTATTCTAAATTTAGAACATGTTATGTCGGATAATGGACTCGTCATTTTTGAAATTGGCCATTTACAAGGTGAACTATTAAAAGACTTTATTGAAACCCATTTGAATGTTGAACATGTAAAAATCATTCAAGATATAAATCAAAACAATCGTATGATACAATTTAATTGGAATAATCAATAGAAGTTATGCACATTTAACGGGAGTTATCCACGTTGTGTGGATAACTTTTGTTTTAATACAATAAATGCTTTAAAGAAGGGAAGAAATGCATTGGAAACAAATGTTTGGGATGTGCGTAAGTATGTTCATAACTTACAAAGTTATCCACAAATCGATGAGATTATTGCAGGATATCATCAAAATAAATTGATTGCTTTACCAACTGAAACGGTATATGGATTAGGCGCTAATGCAAAAGATGAAGAAGCGGTTAAAGAAATATATGTAGCAAAAGGTAGACCGTCTGATAATCCACTTATCGTACATATACATGATAAATCTCAATTAAATGACTTCACCCAAAATATATCTCAAGAAACTGAAATTTTAATGGATGCTTTTTGGCCAGGACCAATTTCATTTATTGTTCCTTACAAGTCAGGATTTTTAAGTGATCGCGTTACCGGTGGATTACAATCTGTTGCTGTACGCATGCCAAGTCATCATGTTGGTAGAGCAGTTCTACAATTAACGGATTTACCAATTGCGGCTCCAAGTGCAAACATTAGTGGACGTCCTTCGCCAACTAAATTTGAACATGTTAAACATGACTTGGATGAAAGAATATATGGCATCATTCAAGCAGAAGATATTGATGAAGGCATAGAAAGTACTGTATTAGATTGTACAAGTTATCCATTTAAAATTGCACGACCTGGTTCTATAACAATAGAGATGATTAATAAAGTTCTGCCAAACAGTGTCATTAACGAAAAGTTAGATTTGGAAAAACCAATTGCACCAGGTATGAAATATAAACATTATGCACCTTCGCAACCTGTAACATTAATAGAAGGTGGTATTACAAAACAAATGAGTTTGTCAGATAATACTTCTAAAAAGATAGCAGTAATAGGTCCTAAAAGTATTGAGCCATTAATCTCAGAACAAATGACTTTTATACCGCTTGGTAGAGATATTGCAGATATTAAAGGTGCTCATCATGATCTGTATGATGCTTTGCGAATAGCAGATCAACTCACAAATATTGATGAAATTTATATAAGTGGCTACGAAAGAAATGACGATACAATCGCATTAATGAATAGAATTGATAAAGCAAGTGGTCACAATATTAAAGGAGAAGATGAATTGTGAAAATAGTTTTTGTATGTACAGGCAACACTTGTAGAAGTCCTTTGGCTGAAGCGATAGCCAAAGATATTAAACCTGAATATAATATTCAATCTAGAGGCATTTCAGCTTTTGATGGGACACCAATATCTCCGCAATCAATGGAAATCATCTTTAAAAATGATTTGCCAATACCTGATACTGCTAAACAATTTTCTGAACAAGATTTAGATGCTGACATTATCTTAACTATGACTGAATCTCATAAAATGATTCTAGAATCGCAATTTACACATCACAACATTCATTCAATAAAACAATACGTAAGAGGCGAAAAAGGAGATGTTTCAGATCCCTTTGGGCAGTCACAAATCATTTATCAAAATACTTACGAAGAACTTCGAGCACTAATTGAAGATTTATTACAAAGTAATTAAGAATTCAAATAATTTGCAGAATTGCTATAACAGACATAGAAAATAAGTTATAATATTATAGTATAAACAAATTGGGAGGTGGGAAGATGAAAGTAGCTATTGCAGCAGACCATGGTGGCTATGAATACAAAGAAGCAATCAAACAATTACTTGATGAAATGAACATTGAATATAAAGATTTTGGTACACATAAAGGTGAGTCGGTAGATTATCCAGATTATGCAAGACCAGTATCTGAAAGTGTTGCTGATGGAACGTTTGATAAAGGAATTTTGATTTGTGGAACTGGAATTGGTATGTCTATCGCTTCAAATAAAGTAAAGGGGATTCGTTGTGCACTTGTGCATGATGTTTTTACTGCTGAAGTGACGAGACAACATAACGATTCTAATGTATTAGCAATGGGCCAACGTGTTATAGGTGAAGGTTTAGCACTTCTCATCGTCAAGACTTGGTTGACAAGTGAATTCGAAGGCGGTAGGCACCAAAGACGTATAGACAAGATTGAAGGCGGTTATTCATGAAAGAAGATTTAAAACAATTGTTGAATGAACTAAAGTCTATTGATTTTTTTAACAATCAAGAACTATGCATCATTGGGTGTTCAACTTCAGAAGTTAAAGGTTCAAAGATAGGTTCAGATGGTTCGATTGATGTTGCTAAGGTTATATATGAAAGTCTTGATTTTATACATAAAGAGACAGGTGTTCACTTTGCGTTTCAAGGTTGCGAACATATTAACCGAGCTATAACAATCGAGCGAGAAATATTTGATCCTTATACAATGACTGAAGTTTCTGTTGTACCACAAGCCAATGCTGGAGGTAGTTTGTCAACTTATGCATATCAACACATGAAAGACCCAATAGTTGTTGAACACATTCAATGCGATAAAGGTATTGATATTGGTCAGACACTAATTGGTATGCATTTAAAGCACGTCGCAGTACCTGTATCAATTGAAACTAAGCGCATTGGAGAAGCTATTGTTACAATAGCTAAGAGTCGTCCTAAATTAATAGGCGGCGAAAGAGCAAAGTATTAAATTCTTAAAAGTGAGGGATTGTACATGTCATTAATTAAAAAGCAAGACGAAGAACTTTTCAAAGCAATGGAAAAAGAGTTTGATAGACAAAATAATAATATCGAACTTATAGCATCAGAGAACTTTGTTTCTGAAACAGTAATGGAAGCACAAGGTTCTGTATTAACTAACAAATATGCAGAAGGTTACCCAGGTCGTCGTTATTATGGTGGCTGTGAATACGTTGATATCGTTGAAGATTTAGCGCGTGATAGAGCTAAACAACTTTTCGGTGGAGAACACGTAAATGTACAACCTCATTCAGGATCACAAGCAAATATGGCTGTATATTTTGTAGCTTTAGAACCGGGTGATACTGTACTTGGAATGAACTTAAGTCATGGTGGACATTTAACTCATGGAGCAAAAGTTAACTTCAGTGGTAAGTTATACAACTTTGTAGAGTATGGTGTTTCTGAAGAAAATGAACAAATTGACTATGAAGAAATCTTGAGAGTTGCAAAAGAAGCACAACCTAAATTAATCGTAGCAGGTGCTTCAGCTTATCCAAGACAAATTGATTTTAAGAAATTCAAAGAAATAGCAGATGAAGTTGGCGCTAAATTAATGGTTGATATGGCTCATATCGCTGGTTTAGTTGCAGCAGGTTTACATCAAAACCCTGTAGATTATGCAGACTTTGTAACAACGACAACACACAAAACATTAAGAGGACCAAGAGGCGGTATGATTTTCTGTAAAGAAGAATATGCTAAAGAAATTGATAAAACAATTTTCCCTGGTATTCAAGGTGGTCCATTAATGCATGTTATCGCTGGTAAGGCAGTTTCATTTGGTGAAGCATTACAACCAGAATTTAAGGAATATCAAAAACAAGTAATTAAGAATGCTCAAAAATTAGCAGCAACTCTAGAAGACGAAGGTTTAAGAATTGTATCAGGCGGTACTGATAATCATCTTATCTGTGTAGATGTTAAAGGTTCTCTTGGCATTACTGGTAAATTAGCTGAGAATGCTTTAGATGAAGTTGGTATTACATGTAACAAGAACACAATTCCATTTGATCAAGAAAAACCTTTCGTAACAAGTGGTATTCGTTTAGGTACACCAGCAGTAACATCTCGCGGATTTGATGAGGAAGCAGTTGAAGAAGTAGGTAGAATAATAGCACTTGTGCTTAAAAATCCAGAAGATGAACAAACATTAAAAGAAGCACATGAACGCGTATTATCACTAACTTCTAAGTTTCCACTTTACAACAAATAAATATTTATTGGAGGCTAGACTTATGGGTAAAGTACACGTTTTTGATCATCCATTAATTCAGCATAAGTTGAGTTATATTCGTGATCGTAAAACTGGCACTAAAGAGTTTAGAGAGCTTGTCGATGAAGTCGGTATGCTTATGGCGTATGAAGTTACGAGAGATTTTGAAACACAAGATGTTGAAATCGAAACACCCGTAACTAAAATGAACGCTCAAAGATTATCTGGTAAGAAATTAGCACTTATTCCTATTTTACGTGCTGGCCTTGGAATGACAGATGGTATTATGAAACTCGTTCCAGCTGCTAGAGTAGGACATGTAGGGTTATATCGTGATCCAGAAACTTTAGAAGCGGTAGAATATTTTGTGAAATTACCACAAGATATTGAAGAAAGAGAAATTATTGTAGTAGATCCTATGCTTGCTACAGGTGCATCAGCAATCGAAGCGATTCAATCATTGAAGAATCGTGGAGCAAATAAAATACGTTTTATGGGCTTAATTGCTGCACCTGAAGGGGTTAAAGCATTACAAGAAGCACATGAAGACGTAGATATTTATATTGCTGCATTAGACGAAAAATTAGATGACCATGCATACATTACACCTGGTTTAGGTGATGCAGGTGATCGATTATTTGGCACTAAATAGATAATAGGAGGATTTTATTACAATGAAGAAAATTATGACGATATTTGGTACGCGACCTGAAGCTATTAAAATGGCACCTTTAGTTTTAGAATTAAAAAATGATCCGGAGTTACAACCAATTGTTGTAGTAACAGCACAACATAGAGAAATGCTAGACTCAGTTCTAGAAACATTTGATATTACACCAGATTATGATTTAAATATTATGAAACAAGGGCAAACACTTTCAGAAGTAACATCAAGAGTATTAGGTGGACTTGAAAGTGTTATTCAAGAAGCTAAGCCAGATATGATATTGGTACATGGAGATACAACAACTACTTTTGCAGGCAGTTTAGCAGCATTCTACAATGAAGTTGCAATTGGCCATGTAGAAGCAGGGTTAAGAACTTGGAATAAATATTCTCCATTCCCAGAAGAAATGAATCGACAAATGACGGGGGTCCTTGCTGATTTACACTTCTCACCAACTGATCAGTCTAAACATAATTTACTTCAGGAAAATAAAAAAGACGAATCTATTGTTGTGACAGGTAATACAGCTATAGATGCGTTATCAACTACTGTAACTGACGATTATGAAAGTGAAATTATTAAACGTCACGAAGGTAAACGCATCGTGCTATTAACTGCGCATAGACGTGAAAACATTGGTAAACCGATGGAGAACATTTTTAAAGCTGTGAGACAAATTGTTGAAGAGCATGAAGATGTTGTTGTCGTTTATCCAATGCACAAAAATCCTAAGGTTAGAGAAATTGCTAACCAAATATTGAGTGATCATGATCGTATAGAATTGATTGAACCTTTAGAAGTAATAGATTTCCATAACTTTGCAGCTAATTCTCACTTGATCTTAACAGATTCAGGTGGTGTTCAAGAAGAAGCACCTTCATTAGGTAAACCAGTACTTGTCTTAAGAGATACGACTGAGAGACCTGAAGGCGTTGAAGCTGGAACATTAAAACTTGTAGGTGTAGAAGAAGAGAACATCTATAACGAAACTAAAGCGTTATTAAATGATCAATCATTATATGAAAAAATGAGTATCGCTCAAAACCCTTATGGGGATGGTCTCGCTTCTAAGAGAATATGTGAAAATATTAAATATTATTTTGATATTCTGAAAGAAGCACCGGAACCATTTAGAACAAAATAATTAAAGTGGTGGTTTGTGTCAATTCTGTGACAAAAAAATGACAAAAATTTGTTTTCTATTTTTGTCATAGCATTGACACTATAAGTCCACTATATTATCATGAAAATTGTGTGATGAAACGGTTTTCAAAGATATGCCACTTATCTAAGGAGTTTCAGCTGAATGTTTGATATAAAGGGCTTTTTTAAGTCTTATTTACAGTATTTTATTTTCTTTATTATTATTCTAGTTGTAGTGTATTTCTTCTTGAAACATGAGTTCGTTTTAGGACTTATTATTGGAACAATAGCATCAGCTGTTAACTTGTTTTCATGGGAAGTTTACCTCAATCGAGCTAAAAATGCTGAATCATTACAATTATCAACAGGAAACTGGGTCAGATATCTTGTGACAATCGTTGCTTGCTGTTTTTGGCTTAAATATCCACTAATCGTTGATATTATCGGGATTTTATTTGGTTTGATGATAGCATATGTATTAATTATGTTTAAATCACTGAAAAGTCTCGATTAAATAATTAAAATTGTGAAAAGAGGTGAAGATATGGAACACGAATCACCTATGTGGTCCATCAATTTGGGAGGATTTGATTTAGTATTCAATCTTTCAAGTATGTTAATGTTGTTAGTTTCTGCAGTTATCGTCTTTGTAATAGCTGTTGTCTGTACTAGGAATCTAAAAATTAGACCTACTGGTAAACAGAACTTTATTGAATGGGTATTTGACTTTGTAAAAGGTATTATCCAAAGCAATATGGCATGGAAAGACGGAGGAAGATTTCACTTCTTGGCGGTTACACTTATATTCTTCATATTTGTATCAAATATGCTAGGATTACCGTTCTCAATTGTTGTAGGACATACACTATGGTGGAAATCACCTACAGCAGATCCAACAGTAACATTAACGTTAGCAACATTGATGGTTCTTTTAACACATTACTATGGTGTTAAAATGCGTGGTACTGGCGCGTACTTGAAATCATTTGTACAACCAGTAGCATTTATGGTGCCATTCAAAATTGTTGAAGAATTTGCTTCAACATTAACGCTTGGTCTACGTTTATACGGTAATATATTCGCAGGTGAAGTATTACTTGGTTTATTAGCAACATTAGCAGCTGGAGGCGTTTTAGGCGCGTTCGGAGCAGTTTTACCAGCGATAGTATGGCAAGGATTCTCAATATTTATTGGTTCAATTCAGGCTTACATATTCGTAATGTTATCAATGGTTTATATGTCCCATAAAGTGGCAGACGATCATTAATATATAATTTAAAAAAACAATTAATATTTTTATTTCTAGGAGGAAAATTATAATGAGTTTAGGTGTATTAGCAGCAGCAATCGCGATTGGTTTAGCAGCATTAGGAGCAGGTATCGGTAACGGTCTTATCGTATCAAGAACAGTAGAAGGTGTTGCACGTCAACCAGAAGCACGTGGTCCATTAATGACAATCATGTTTA
The DNA here is from genome assembly GCF_022386455.1 of Mammaliicoccus sp. I-M35. NCBI lineage: Bacteria > Bacillati > Bacillota > Bacilli > Caryophanales > Staphylococcaceae > Mammaliicoccus > Mammaliicoccus sp. I-M35. The sequence goes on from NZ_JAJNIL010000002.1 coordinate 262,030, forward strand.
TCGGTGTTGGTTTAGTTGAAGCCCTTCCTATCATTGCAGTAGTAGTAGCATTCATGGTAATGAATCGATAAGCTAAAATATTTTTAGAACAGGCGGAGTCTATCTAAAAAGGATTTCGCCATTCATTTATGAGATGTTATTCATCTTTAATTGCAGTGAAAGGAGTGTAGTTGGCAGTGGATCAAAACGTATTAGTTTTAGGAGCAGCAGGTGGCGGTGTCGAATGGGGAACAGTCTTATTTACATTGATCACATTTATTATCCTGCTTGCCTTATTAAAAAAGTTTGCTTGGGGACCATTAAAATCAATTATGGATGAGCGTGAGAACGCTATTAATAAAGATATTGATGATGCTCATGAAGCAAAAGTAAACGCTAAGAAATTAGAAGAAGAAAATAGAAATCTATTAAGAAAAACTCAAGAAGAAGTACAAACAATTCTTGATGATGCTAAACATCAAGCTAAAGTACAACAAGAGCAAATTATTAATGATGCAAATGTTAAAGCAAATGGCTTAGTACAATCAGCTCAAGCAGAAATTCAACAAGAGAAACAAAGAGCTATTGCAGATATTAATAATAGAGTTTCAGAACTTTCTGTATTAATTGCTTCTAAAGTAATCAATAAAGAAATCTCTGAACAAGATCAAAAAGACCTTGTTGAAAAATACATTAAAGAGGCAGGGGATAAATAATGGCGAATATTAGTCAGAAATATGCCCAAGCCTTATATGATGTAGCTGAAGCGCAAGATTTAACAGACAGCGTCTTAGATGAACTTACTCAAGTATCAGAAAGTGTTAAAGAACAAATTAGTGATTTAAAAGCAATTGATAACAATCCTAAATTAGCAAAAAACGACAGACAACAATTTGTTGACAATGTATTTAAAGGTGCTTCTAAACCTTTGTTAAACACATTATACCTACTTGCTAATAACAGTAAATTGTCACTAATTCCAGAAATTCATAAAGATTTTAGCAAAATATACAATCAGGTACATAGCCAAGATTTAATGAAAGTTGAATCTGTGTATCCTTTATCTAATGAAGAATTAGACGAAATTGGTAAAGCATTTATTAAAAGAACAGGTTTGAAAAAACTTATTTTAGAAAATCAAGTTAATGATTCTTTAATTGGTGGTATTCGTGTTTCCATAGGTACAAAAGTATACGATGGTTCCATTCAGAATGACTTAAATCAATTAGCAAAATCATTTCAACAAATGAAATAATATTAAGGAGTGACATAGATGGCCATTAAAGCTGAAGAAATCAGTGCTTTATTACGCTCTCAAATTGAAAACTATGAGTCAGAAATGTCAGTTACCGATGTTGGTACAGTTATCCAAGTCGGCGATGGTATTGCATTAGCTCATGGTTTAAATGACGTTATGGCTGGCGAACTATTAGAGTTCCATACTGGCGTTTTAGGGTTAGCACAAAACTTAGAAGAAAATAATGTAGGTATCGTAATTTTAGGACCTGCAGAAGGTATTAAAGAAGGCGACGAAGTTAAAAGAACTGGTCGTATTATGGAAGTACCTGTAGGGGAAGAATTAATTGGTCGTGTTGTAAATCCATTAGGTCAACCATTGGATGGACAAGGTCCAATCAATACACCTAAGACTCGTCCTGTAGAATCACCTGCAACAGGTGTTATGGATCGTAAATCAGTTGATGAACCATTACAAACTGGTATTAAAGCGATTGACGCATTAGTACCTATTGGACGTGGACAACGTGAGTTAATCATCGGTGACCGTCAAACTGGTAAAACAACAGTTGCGATTGATACAATTCTAAACCAAAAAGACGAAGATATGATTTGTATCTACGTTGCGATTGGTCAAAAAGAATCTACAGTTCGTACAGCGGTAGAAACTTTACGTAGACATGGTGCTTTAGATTATACAATCGTTGTATCTGCGTCAGCAGCTCAACCAGCGCCATTATTATACATTGCACCTTATGCTGGTGTAAGTATGGCTGAAGAATTCATGTTTAACGGTAAACATGTATTAATCGTTTATGATGATTTAACAAAACAAGCAGCAGCTTACCGTGAGTTATCATTATTACTTCGTCGTCCGCCAGGTCGTGAAGCTTACCCAGGTGACGTATTCTACTTACACAGTCGTTTATTAGAACGTGCTGCTAAATTAAATGATGACTTAGGTGGCGGTTCTATTACTGCATTACCATTTGTTGAAACTCAAGCAGGGGACATCTCAGCATACGTTCCAACAAACGTTATTTCAATTACTGACGGACAAATATTCTTACAATCAGACTTATTCTTCTCTGGTGTAAGACCTGCGATCAACGCTGGTTTATCTGTATCACGTGTAGGTGGTTCAGCTCAAATTAAAGCGATGAAAAAAGTAGCAGGTACATTACGTTTAGATTTAGCATCATACCGTGAGTTAGAATCATTCGCTCAATTTGGTTCAGATTTAGACCAAGCTACGAAAGCTAAATTAGAACGTGGTAAACGTACAGTAGAAGTACTTAAACAAGATCAAAACAAACCATTGACTGTAGATCGTCAAGTTGTTATTTTATATGCTTTAACTAAAGGTCATTTAGATGATATCCCAGTTGAAGATATTACACGATTCGAAGATGAATTCTTAAATTGGATTGATGCAAATGCAAGCGATCTATTTAAAGAAATTCGTGAAACAAAACAATTACCATCTGATGATAAATTTGTTTCAGCAATCGATGCATTCAAAAAAGTATTTAATAAATCTCATGTAGAGTAATATTAAGCTTTAAATAAAAGGTGGTGAAATTGTGGCTTCACTAAGAGAAATCAAAGGTAGAATTACTTCTACTCAAAAGACTAGTCAAATTACAAAAGCAATGAATATGGTTTCAAACTCTAAATTGCGTAAAGCAGAAGAGAATACGAAAGCATTTCAACCATATATGGATAAGATTCAAGATGCTGTAACAGCTATTGCTTCTAAGAGTACAGATGTTAATCATCCAATGCTTAAAACAAGACCTGTAAAACGTTCTGGTTACTTAGTTGTTACTTGTGATAAAGGACTTGCAGGACCATATAGTGCTAACATTTTGAAAAATGTCGTTAACGATATTAAAGAAAAACATAACAACAATAGTGACGAATACGGCATTATTGTTGTCGGACGAGTAGGCCGAGACTTCTTCAAAGCTAGAGGATATAACATCATTGAAGAGTATGTAGGTTTACCTGACCAACCAACATTTAAAAATGTACAAGCCTTAACTGAGAAAGCTGTAGACTTGTTTAATGAAGAATTTTATGATGAGTTAACAATTTACTACAGTCATTTCGTGAGTGTGCTTGAACAACAAGTTAAATCTAAAAAAATCTTACCATTATCTGATGAAGATACTGGAAAAGGTTCTAGTATGATGGCTGGTTATGAATTTGAACCAGATAAAGAAACGATTTTAAAAGTTATCTTACCGCAATATGCAATTAGTTTAATTTATGGTGCATTATTAGATGGTAAAGCTAGTGAACATGCATCAAGAATGACAGCTATGAAGAATGCAACAGATAACGCTTCAGAATTAATTGATGAATTATCATTACAATATAACAGAGCTCGTCAAGCTGCAATTACTCAACAAATTACTGAGATTGTAGGCGGAGCAGCTGCACTCGAATAATGATTAGGAGGAATTTACATGGGATTAGGCCGAGTAACGCAAATTACAGGGCCAGTTATTGATGTACGCTTCCCACATGGTGAATTGCCAGAACTTAATAATGCTTTAACACTTAAAGTTGAACGTCCAGACGGATCAAGCTTTGACTTAGCATTAGAAGTTGCATTACACCTTGGTGATGATGTTGTACGTTCTATAGCAATGGCATCAACTGATGGTGTTAAACGTGGACAAGAAGTTACTGATACAGGAAGACCTATTTCAGTACCAGTTGGTGATGCTACATTAGGTCGTGTTTTCAATGTATTAGGCGAAAAAATTGATTTAGGTGAAGAAATTGATGAAAGCGTACGTCGCGATCCAATTCATCGTTTAGCACCTAAATTCGAAGATTTATCTACAAAAGTAGAAATTCTTGAAACTGGTATTAAAGTAGTAGACTTATTAGCACCTTATATCAAAGGTGGTAAAATCGGTTTATTCGGTGGTGCCGGAGTAGGTAAAACAGTACTTATTCAAGAATTAATCAATAACATCGCGCAAGAACATGGTGGTATTTCTGTATTCGCAGGTGTAGGTGAACGTACACGTGAAGGAAATGACTTATACTATGAAATGAGCGATTCAGGTGTTATTAAGAAAACAGCGATGGTATTCGGTCAAATGAACGAGCCACCTGGTGCACGTGCTAGAGTTGCACTTTCTGGTTTAACAATGGCAGAATACTTCCGTGATGAGCAAGGACAAGACGTATTATTGTTCATCGATAACATCTTCCGTTTTACACAAGCAGGTTCAGAGGTATCAGCATTATTAGGCCGTATGCCATCTGCCGTTGGTTACCAACCAACACTTGCTACTGAAATGGGACAATTACAAGAACGTATTACATCTACTAATAAAGGATCAGTTACATCTATCCAAGCAGTATTCGTACCTGCCGATGACTACACTGACCCAGCGCCAGCAACAGCTTTCGCTCACTTAGATGCTACTACTAACTTGGAACGTAAATTAACGGAAATGGGTATTTATCCAGCCGTTGACCCATTAGCTTCAACATCACGTGCTTTAACTCCTGAAATTGTTGGAGATGAACACTATGATGTTGCGCGTCGTGTACAACAAACGTTACAAAAATATAGAGAGTTACAAGATATCATTGCCATACTTGGTATGGATGAATTATCAGATGAAGATAAGAAAACAGTTGAACGTGCTCGTCGTATTCAATTCTTCTTATCTCAAAACTTCCATGTAGCTGAACAATTTACTGGTCAAAAAGGTTCATACGTACCAGTTAGTCAAACTGTACAAGATTTCAAAGCTATTCTAGAAGGACAATATGACCATATCCCAGAAGATGCTTTCCGTTTAGTCGGTGGTATTGAAGCAGTTCTTGAAAATGCTAAAAACATGGGTGTAGAGGTCTAATAATAATTAGGAGGAATGGAAAATGAATACATTTACCTTAGATGTTGTCACTCCTAATGGATCTGTTTACTCAGCAAAAGAAGTAGAACTTGTTGTTTTACATACTGAAACTGGTGAAATGGGTGTAATGGCTGGACATATTCCAACTGTTGCAGCTTTGAAAACAGGATACGTTAAAGTAAACAAAGCAAGTGGTACGGAGTATTTAGCTGTTTCCGAAGGATTTGTTGAAGTAAGAACTAATAAAGTTACAGTCCTAGTTCAAGCGGCTGAAACTGCCGATGAAATAGATAAAGACCGTGCGATTAATTCTAAAGAACGTGCTGAAGAACGATTGAAAATGAATCGTGATGAAGTAGACTTTAGACGTGCTGAACGTGCACTTCATCGTGCAATTAATCGAATTGAAGTGGCTAAATTTAGATAAAATACAAGAGTCTGGGACATAACGTAATGTCTCAGACTCTTTTAGTATCTTGGCAGTAGATGTCTGAATTGAAAATGCGCTTGTATCAAGCTTTTTTCAACTCTAGTCATCCTTGCCGGGGCGGGACGACGAAATCTTTTTATCTAAATTAGATTTCTGTCCCGCTCCCTTATATTTTTAGAAGGAGTTGTTAATATGGAATATTATGGTCAATTAGGTATTATCGGACTTTTACTACATGTCATCTGTGTATGCTTAGCATTTTGGGCACTCCAAGGCGTACGATTAGAACAAATTTTTAAGAAAAATCATGTTGCGCAAGCTCAAACATTTATTATCATCTTATCTATCATATTAGGTACGGCTGTAAGTCGTTTTATTTTAGATATACTCCAATATTCGCTACAATTAAGATTGCTATTCTAATAATAAGAAAAAATTACATAAATATATGAAAAAAGAACAAAAAAGTAGTATAATATTTTGGTGATGTTTATGAATCAAGAAAAATGTGTATTAAATAAATATATACATTTGTAAAATAAATAAAAGTGAAGTTTTTTGGAGGATAATTATATGGATAAAATCGTCGTGAAAGGCGGAGCAAGTCTTAATGGCACAGTTGTAGTCGAAGGGGCAAAAAACGCAGTATTACCAATATTAACAGCTACACTTTTACCAAGTGTTGGTCAAAGTGTATTAACGAATGTACCTAAATTAAGTGATGTAGATACAATTAACACAGTACTTACGCATTTAAATGCAGATATAGAATATGATGCAGATCATAACACTGTAAAAATAGATGCATCAAATACATTAAAAATCGAAGCACCATATGAATACGTAAGTAAGATGAGAGCGAGTATTTTAGTTATGGGTCCTTTATTAGCAAGAGAAGGTCATGCTAGAGTCGCTTTACCTGGTGGTTGTGCAATTGGTTCAAGACCTATTGAACAACATTTAAAAGGATTCGAAGCTTTAGGTGCAGAAATTGAACTACATAACGGATTTATTGAAGCAACAACACCTAATGGCTTAAAAGGGGCTAAAATTTATTTAGATTTCCCAAGTGTAGGTGCTACTCAAAATATTATGATGGCAGCAGTCCTTGCAGAAGGAAAAACTGAAATTCAAAACGTAGCAAGAGAACCAGAAATTGTAGATTTAGCTAACTATTTAAATGAAATGGGTGCACAAGTACACGGTGCTGGCACAGATACAATTAGAATCACAGGTGTTAGTCAATTACACGGTGCAGAACATGCTATTATTCCAGATAGAATTGAAGCTGGTACATTTATGATTGCAGCAGCGATTACTAGAGGAAACGTTAATGTTATTGGAGCAATTAGAGAACATATGACTAGCTTAGTGTCTAAATTAGAAGAAGCTGGTGTTCAAATTACGGATATCGAAGATGGATTAAATGTTCAAGTACCTGGTGAAATTAAAGCAATTGATGTTAAAACAATGCCACATCCAGGATTCCCTACAGATATGCAATCTCAAATTATGGCTTTATTATTAACAGCTAATGGTACTAGTAAAGTAACTGAAACAGTATTTGAAAACAGATTTATGCATGTAGAAGAATTCAAACGTATGAATGCAGATATTTTCATTAACGGTAGAAGTGCAATGATTACAGGTAACAGTAAATTACAAGGTGCAGATGTAAAAGCTACAGATTTAAGAGCTGGTGCATCATTGATTCTTGCTGGACTTGTGTCTGACGGATATACAAACGTTACAGAACTTAAACATTTAGATAGAGGTTATGTTGATTTTCATGGTAAACTTAAAGCATTAGGTGCAGATGTTGAACGCATCAATGATAATGGCAAGTTAAACGATAAAGCGAGGGTTTAGTATGGCTGAAACACAATCATCAAGATCTGACGATAAAAAAAGAAAGTCAACTTATCAATCTATTAAAGAGAAACTTCAAAGAAATAGAGTAGAAACAATTCAAGGAGTGGAAGTAGAGCATCGTGTCATTCCATTATGGATTAAATTACTTATATTATTAGGATTAATGATTTTATTATTTATTGTTGGAACTATGATTGGATACGGTATACTTCATAATCCATTTGGGGTGTTTAATCCCGAAACTTGGCAACACATCTTTGATTTAACTGGAAGGAGCTCATAATGGAAACTATTTATGACTTTAACGAAATTAAAAAAATTATACCTCACCGTTACCCATTTTTATTATTAGATAGAATAGTAGAATTAGAAGACGGTAAACGTTGTGTAGGTATTAAACAAGTAGCAGGTAACGAACCATTTTTCCAAGGACATTTTCCTGATTATGCAGTAATGCCAGGCGTATTAATCGTAGAAGCATTAGCACAAACAGGTGCAGTTGCAATGTTACGCTTAGAAGAAAACCAAGGAAAACTAGCAATGTTTGCAGGAATTGATAAATGTCGATTCAAAAAACAAGTTACACCAGGTGACACTCTAAGACTTGAAGTAGAAATAAACAAAATAAAAGGTCCAATAGGAAAAGGAACAGCAAAAGCAACAGTAGATGGAGAAGTTGCATGTAGTTGTGAAATCAGCTTTGCTATTGTTGATCAATAAATAGAAAAGAGAAAACAGGCGACTGTTTTCTCTTTTTTTCTGCTTATAAATGGGATTTGATTTTGTTAGGGACAGAATTCAGAGAAATGTCTCTAAGAGAGCGCCCACCTAACTACCAGAATTCAGAATAATGGAAGTTACAGCGTTCTAATTACCAGAATTCAGAAAAATGGAAGTTAGCGGATTCTAATTACCAGAATTCAGAATAGTGGTAGTTACAGAGTTCTAATTACCAGAATTCGGAATAGTGGTAGTTACAGCGTTCTAATTACCAGAATTCGGAATAGTGGTAGTTACAACGTTCTAATTACCAGAATTCGAAATAATGGAAGTTAGCGGATTCTAACTACCAGAATTCAGAAAAATGGAAGTTAGCGAGCTCTAACTACCACAATTCGAAATAATGGTAGTTACAGGATTCTAACTACCACAATTCAGAATAATGGAAGATACAGTATTCTAACTACCAGAATTCAGAATAATGGAAGTTACAGCGTTCTAATTACCAGAATTCGAAATAATGGAAGTTAGCGCATTCTAATTACCAGAATTCAGAAAAATGGAAGTTAGCGGATTCTAATTACCATAATTCAGAATAATGGAAGTTACAACGTTCTAATTACCAGAATTCGAAATAATGGAAGTTACACACCCAAATACACACCTAACAAAAAATCTAGGACCACAAACTGTCCTAGATTTTTCTTTATATATTGCTTTTTTCGTCTTTTAATTTTGGTTTAGATTGCATCAATCTATTAAATGATGTTTTAAGCTCATCTCCTGATAAGCCTTCATCTATGAGTTGCTCTAATAATCGTTCTGCATATACTTGTCGTAATGTATAGATATGACATTCAAATACGACGGATATTTTATCTTCTAGTTGTTCTATGTATTTGATGGTTGCATCAAATAATGCTGGGTCGTTTGAAGGTCTTGTTATAACGACACGTGTATCTAGTAAGGTTTGGTTATCGTGATATTCTTTCATTTGTTCATAATGAATATCTGAAATTAAGATCTCTAATAGCCATCCTGTACCACTATTTTCTTTATTTATAATGATACCATCTAATAATTCATACTCTGTAATCTGTTCATCATCTACAATTTGAAAGCGTACGGCTTTAAATGTTTTCATAAACATCCCCCTTATCGTTAAATCTACGAATGTTTAACTTTGTTATCTATTATAAAGCACTTTTGCATGAAATAACAATAATCATAAAATAAAGTGAAGAATAAGTGTTTATTTTATGATTTATCGGACTTTGACTGAAAAAATTGACTCATTATATTATAAGTATAAGGAGGTGAGAATATGTTAAATAAATCTGTATTAGTTGGACGTTTAACTAAGGACCCTGCATATTATAAGAAAGGCGAAATTATCATTTCTACATTTTGTTTAGCTGTTGAACGCGGATATAAGACTAAAGATGGCACGATTGCTGTTGATTTTATTGTATGTAAAGCATTCGGTAAACTTGCACATAATATTCATGAATATACTAAGAAGGGACAGCTTGTTGCATTAACTGGGCAAATTCAATCAAGAGCATATGTTAAAGATGATAAGAAACACTATATAACAGAAATTATATGTGAAACGATTAAATTCTTAAATATGCCTGCATCAAGTAAATCAACGATCCCTCAAACGAAAGAGGAAATGAGTGAATTAATTAGTGAAAGTGCTGAAAGTTATGCTAGTGACCTTTCATCTAAAGTAGCAAAAGAAAAATTACGAGCTGAAGCATTAGCTAAAGAAAATGGTGAAAATAACTTAGATGAAAAGTTATATAGCGAATATCATAATGTCGTTGACGTTATTAAAGAAACTGAACAACAAACTCCTGATGCTGATGCATCAAAAGTAACAACCTCGTAGCATTAAACTTCAATAAAAACTGTTTATAGAAATACTTCCGAAAATAAATATTCTTGATTCTAAATTCCGAAACTTGCTGTCTTGCTGTAGGGCAGCAAGTATACATAATTACAAGTAATTGTTTAAAAAATTACATGAATATGACAAATTGTCTGATAATTAATTTTGTTCAATCTTTATAAATCCCTTTGTTAAGGTGTTTTAATGATTAATATTCAGAATATTGTCTGAAAATTAACGTAATCTAACTGTAATATTAGCTGTAATTTTTTCATATAGCTGTAACCTATGACATAAAAATAAGTGGTATAGTTTAAACAGTAAAAATCATATAAAAAGTGAAAACCTTACAGGAGGAAACATTCAATCATGAAAAAATTATTAGCAGTTTCAACTGCGGCAGTTGCAGTTACTACAGGGGTAACAGCTACAGCCGATGCAGCAACACATACAGTAAAATCTGGTGATACTTTAGGTAGTATTTCACAACAATACGGTACTTCAGTAAGTGCTATTAAAGCAGAAAATGGTTTAAAATCTAACTTAATCTTCCCTAACCAAGTAATCAAGGTTAACGAGAAAAGTTCAGAATCAACTACAGAATACACTGTAGTAGCAGGAGATACTTTAGGTAAAATCGCAGCTAAATACGATGTAACTGTATCTCAATTAAAAGCATGGAACAACTTATCTTCAGATCTAATCATTGTTGGACAAACTTTATCATTACAAGCTCCAGCTCAATCAGCTGAGCCAGCTAAAGCGCCTGTAGCACAACAAGCGCCAGTTCAACAAACTCAAGAACAAGTTGCAGCTCCAGCTCAACAACAAAGCTACCAAGCGCCTGTTCAATCTTACCAAGCGCCAGCACAACAAACATATAAAGCACCAGCTCAACAATCATACCAAGCACCAGCTCAAAAAGTTAGAACTACTCAAACTTCAACAGCTAGCACTGGTGGATCTACTAAAGCTCAATTCTTAGCTGCTGGTGGTTCAGAAGCTATGTGGAATGCAATTGTATTACCAGAATCAAGCGGTAATCCAAATGCAGTAAGTCCAAATGGTTACCAAGGTCTTGGTCAAACTAAAGAATCTTGGGGTACTGGTTCAGTAGCTACACAAACTAAAGGTATGTTAAACTACGCTAAAAGCCGTTACGGTTCAGAATCAGCTGCTATTGCTTTCCGTCAAGCTAACGGATGGTGGTAAGCCATACACTTTAATCTAAAGTGGTTATAAATTAATTTATCCAATCGCCTAGGAAATATCCTAGGCGATTTTTTAATTTGACCACAATACGTCTATTTGATAATCTTAAATAAACTGAATATATGAGTGACTGCTAGGGGCGCCATTTGGCTGAGATGAATTAATTCAGTCCCTTAACACCTGATTTGGATAATGCCAACGTAGGAAAGTGGTCGATGAACGTTTTTACAACTATTAATTGACCTCTTTCTTATGAAAGAGGTCATTTTTTATGAAGTTATCAATAATAGAATTATAAATATAAATTTGAGGTGGATTACAATGAAAAAACCGAATATAGCATTAACGATTGCTGGAACGGACCCAAGTGGTGGAGCAGGTATTATGGCAGATTTGAAATCATTTCATGCATCAGGCGTTTATGGAATGGCAGTTGCTACTAGTATCGTTTCTCAAAACAGCCTAGGTGTACAAGATGTTTACCATTTACCTGTTGAAGTTATTGAAAGCCAGTTAAGAAGTGTCTTTGATGACGAAGTACCACATGCTATCAAAACAGGTATGATCGCATCAGAAGAAATGATGCAAACGATTAAACCATTTATTGAACAATCTGGTAAGCCGTATGTTATTGACCCAGTCATGGTTGCTAAAAGTGGTGATGCGCTAATGGATGATGAAGGGAAAGGGAAACTTAAAGAAATATTATTACCATTAGCTACAGTTGTTACACCTAATATTCCAGAAGCAGAAGATATTACTGGATTTAAAATTCAAACTGAAGAAGAAATTAAAAAAGCTGGTGCATTTTTCTTAAATGAAATTGGATCTAAAGGTGTAGTTATAAAAGGTGGGCATCTGGAAGGTGATGCAATCGACTATTTATTTACTGAAAATGGTGTGAAAAGCTGGAAAAGTGAAAGATTCAATACGAAGCATACACATGGAACAGGTTGTACATTTAGTGCAGTAATAACAGCAGAATTAGCTAAAGGTCATACAATTGAAGAAGCGGTAGAAGTAGCTAAAAGATTTATTACGTTAGCTATTCAATATACACCTGAAATAGGCAAAGGTAGAGGTCCAGTGAACCACTTTGCATACCAAAAGATAGAGGGATTAGATTATGAGTAAATTAACAAATATTAGAGAAAATAGTCCATTAATCGTATGTTATACAAATGATGTCGTTAAAAACTTTACAGCAAATGGTTTAATTTCATTAGGTGCAAGTCCAGCAATGAGTGAAGAACCTGAAGAAGCAGAAGAATTTTCAAAAGCAGCAGGTGCTTTTCTTCTTAACATAGGCACGATTACGACTGACAAAGCCTATGATATGAAACAATATGCTGAAATTATGCATAGAAATGGTGTTCCAGTAGTTCTAGATCCAGTTGCTGTTGGTGCATCACAATTAAGAAAGACTTTTTGTACGACATTATTAAATGATGAAGTAGTTGATGTTATAAGAGGCAATGCATCAGAAATATTAGCGCTTATAGAAGAAGATACAATTATGAAAGGTACAGATAGTGATGATACGCTTGATGCTGTTAAAATTGCGAAAAAAGCACATCAACAATTAAAGCTACCGATTATCATAACTGGTAAAGTCGATGTCATTGCATGTCATAATAAAATCATCGAATTGCACAATGGTAGTGAGATGTTAACGAAAGTAACTGGTGGAGGTTGTTTATTAGGTGGGGTAATAGCTGCATTCTTATCTCATGAAAATACCATCACAATAGACTTATTAGAAGAAGCGTTATCAACATATAATATTGCAAGTGAGTTGGCATATCAACAACCTGGTGCACATTTACCAGGTACATTCCAAATTTCGTTTATAGATCAACTGAATGTTATAACAGAAGACATTGTTAAAGAGAAAAAGATTGTGAAAGAAGTGAACTAAATGTTTGATCCAAAAACGTTAAAAGTATATTTTATAGCAGGCAGTCAAGATATTGCTGACGGTAATCTTATAAGAGTTGTTGAAGAAGCTTTAAAGGCAGGCATCACGATGTTTCAGTTTCGTGAAAAAGGTGAGACGAGTAAAAAAGGGGCAGAAAAAGAAGCCCTTGCGCAATCATTATTTGAGCTTTGCAAGCAATATCAAGTTCCATTTATCGTCAATGATGATGTAGATTTAGCAATTAAATTAAATGCTGATGGTATTCATGTTGGACAAGATGACCGAAATGTATCTGAGTTTAAAGATAAGTTTAAAGATAAAATCATTGGCTTAAGTGTTGCAAATAAAAGTGAATATGATCAATCTGATATATCTGACGTGGATTATATTGGAACCGGACCTATACATTCTACAAATTCTAAAGCTGATGCAGGAGAAGAAGGTGGGTATCAACAGATTGAAAATATGAGAAAAATCAATCAAGATATTCCTATCGTTGCAATCGGCGGCATTACTGAAGTTGATGTACAACCACTTATTAAAGCTGGCGCAAATGGTGTAAGTGTTATCTCTGCTATAGCGAAAAGTCAAAATATTGAACAAACTGTGAAGGGCTTTCATAAACAGTATAAAAATATTTGATAAAATTAATATATTGATTTATGTTGTCGCTATTCTATGATAGAATGAGTTTTATGTGAGTATATCAATAGAGGTGGAAAAATGAAGAAAAAAGCTTTATGGCCATTATTATTTGGTGTAATGGTTGTGCTAGCTGGTTGTGATTATTCTAAACCTGAGAATAGGGATGGATTCTTTTATAATACATTCGTAAAACCAATGGATAGTGTTATTCATTGGCTTGGTACAAATTTGAATCACGATTATGGTCTAGCTATTATCGTTATAACATTAATTGTTCGTTTTGCGTTATTCCCATTTATGATGAAGACGTATAAGAATCAAAAGTTAATGCGTGAAAAAATGAAACTTGCTAAACCTGAAATGGAAGCAATTCAAGAAAAAGTTAAACGTGCTCGTACTCAAGAAGAAAAAATGGCAGCCAATCAAGAAATGATGGCATTATACAAAAAACATGGTATTAATCCAATGAACATGGGTTGTTTACCAATCGTTATACAAATGCCAATCGTCATGGGATTATTCTATGTATTAAAATATCCTACTGAAGGCGGAATCACAGAATATCCGAATTTCTTATGGTTTAATTTAACTGAACCTGATTTAATTATTACGATCATTGCAGGTATCATTTATGCATTACAAGCATTCGTTTCTATGAAGTATGCGAATGTTCCAGATGAACAGAAAAATATGATGAGAATGATGATGTTTATTTCTCCAATTATGATTATTTGGATGTCATACATTTCAGCATCTGCATTAGGTTTATACTGGGCAGTCGGTGGTGCATTCTTAGTTGTTCAAACATGGTTAGGTAATGTCTTCTATAACAACAAAGTTGAAGAAGAAATGAAACCAATCATTGAAGCACATGAAAGAAATCAACAAGAAGCTAACAAAGAGAAGAAACCAGCTAAACTCGTTTCTAATAAAAAGAAAAAGAAATAAAACCAAAAAAACAAACTAATCATTGTGATTAGTTTGTTTTTTTAATTACATCCCATTCTTTATAAAATTGTTCTAAAAATTTTTCCATAAATAGATGACGTTCTTCAGCGATTTGTTTGCCTCGTTTAGTATTCATTAAATCTTTTAATAATAATAATTTTTCGTAAAAATGATTGATTGCCGTATTCGGTTCATCATGATATTGACCTTCTTGTAGATCTTTTAAATTACGCGGTTGTTGAGAAGAGATATGCATAGGTTCTTTAAAATGACCGGCATATTGAAAAGTTCTAGCTATTCCTATCGCGCCAATCGCATCAATACGGTCTGCATCTTGAACGATCTTTCCTGCTAAGCTTGTAAGTTTACCTTCATTTTTACCACCGTTATAACTAACATACTTTAGAATATGGATAATCTCTGTTTGAATCGTTTCGCTAATATCCATGTCATTCATCCATTGATAAAGTTGTTGCCACGCTGTATCGGCATCTTTAAATAATTTCTTATCAACAGCATCGTGTAGTAAACTTGCTAATTCAACTACGAATAAATCCACTTCCTCAAACTGTGCAATATCTAGAGCATGATGTCTTACTCTTAGAATATGCTCAAAGTCATGACCAGTCGTATCGTTTTGGTGTAATGTACTAACATATGATTCTGCTTCTTTAATAATTTGTTCTTTATTCATATCTTTCTCCTTAAAAAAACAGGTAGAAAAGTTTGAACAATCATCTCTTCTACCTGTTTAGAATTTATAGTAAAGGTGATAGTAATCGTGCTATACCTTCTTTTAATTTAATCCACGTGCTTCTATTTTCATATCTTTCAACTGTTAATAATGATGAATGCGTCATATCATTCTCATAAGCTAATCGTGAATTCTTTGCGATTTCTTCGTCGTAAATAAAGGCATTAACTTCGAAGTTTAATACGAAGCTTCTATTATCCATGTTTGCTGTACCAATACTTACAACTTCATCATCTATAGCTACCATCTTCGTGTGTATAAAGCCTTTTTCATAAATATGAACTTTAACGCCTGCTTTAATTAATTCACCGACATTGGCAAATGTTGCCCAATAAACAAATGGGTGATCAGGTTTATTAGGAATCATCACATTAACATCTACTCCTGAAAGGGCAGCTATTTTTATCGCATCTAAAAATGATAAATCTGGAATGAAATATGGCGTTTGAATGTAAATATGTTTTTTAGCTTCTGATATCATTTTTAAATAACCATACTTGATTTGTTCCCATTCTTCATCGGGACCACTTGATGCAATTTGAATACCAACTTTACCGCCAGACTCAACATCAGGGAAGTATTTAGATTCATAGCGCATCTTGTCACGTGTAGATTGTGAGTTCCAGTCCAACATAAACCTAAGCTGTAATGCATTGACTGAGTCGCCTTCTAATCTTAAGTGCGTATCTCGCCAATAACCAAATTTTTTATCTAAACCTAAATATTCATCTCCGACATTAAAGCCACCTACGTAACCAACTTTTCCATCAATCACAACAATCTTTCTATGATTACGGTTGTTCATTCTAAAATTAATGAGTGGGAGTTTAGAAGGGAAGAAACTTGCTACTTCTCCACCTTGAGCTCTAAATTTCTTAAATGAAGATAAATTTAATTTACGTGAACCCATGTCGTCATATAACATTTTAACTTCTAAACCTTCTTGAAGTTTCTTTTCAAGTTCAAATAAGATCTTTTTACCTAAGTTATCCTTCTTAAAGATATAATATTGAATATGAATATATGACTCAGCTTTTCTAATATCTTCAATAAGTGCATCGAATTTATCATGTCCATCTGTAAACATTTCAACTTTGTTATCAGTTGTTAAGAAGGCTGAGTTATTGTAAAGCAACATATGAATCAGATGCTTATAATTAGAAATTTCAGGCTTATCAATTTCGAAATTATTTTCATCAATTGCTTTGATTTGTTCATTTATGATGTGCTCAAGACCTATTTTATCTTGTTCATCTAAGTTGAAAATACTCTTTCTTTGAATTTGTCTCCCAAATAGCAAGTAAAGTATAAATCCTAATATCGGAACAAATAAAAGCACTAACAACCAAGCCCAAATCGCACCAGCTTCTCTTGGTTCTAAGAATATGATAATAAATCCAAACACAACATTCAGAATAAATGCTGTAATAAGTAGCACTGATACTATGATGGAAAAATCAAATGAAAAATATGAAAAGTAGTTCATACCAATGCCTCCGTTTCTTTATCTTAAACTAGTATAATACATTTAAATTAAAATTGAAAAGGTTGTATTTGACCGTTCTAAAACATATGCATATAATGATTATGAAATGGCATCAATTAAAATATCATTTAAATATATAGGAGTGTTATAAATGAAAGAACAAATCATTAATGTTGAAGGTATGTCTTGTGGACATTGCAAACAAGCAGTTGAGGAATCAGTAGGTCAATTAATCGGTGTTAAAGAAGTTGTCGCTAGTCCGGATGATAATCAAGTACGTGTCGTATACGAAGATCCTGCAAGTATCGATAATATTGAAAATGCTATTTTCGATGCTGGATATGAAGTTGTTTAAGTTATCATTCATATAATTATTATAAAAAAATAACAAATTAAACAAAAAAATAACAATATAGGCCGAATGAACTATAGTCAAACTACTTAATTTAGAGTAGAATGAACTTAAGGTAATTAAATTGAATAAGAGGTGGTACCCATGAATCAACCTAAGTCAAAGGTAAAGAATGTGGTCAAACTTTTATCATCATTAGGCGTAAACATAACAGAAACTAAGTCACGAATAGAAATAATGCGTAGTTTGCCGAATGTCGCAACTAACAAGTTGAAATAAATTGGTAAACTAAAAAACCGCGTCCTCAAATTGAGGATGCGGTTTTTTATATGTCGGCTTTTTGGTCTGATTCAGTAAATTTCTCTTTTTCGTGGTAATAGATAGATAGTAATATACCAACACCTGCCATTAATGACCATAACGCTGATCCACCATAACTTATAAATGGTAATGGGATACCTGTGATAGGTAGTAATTGAATGGTCATACCGATATTTTGTACAACGTGGAATAGTACGAATGATAAGTATCCGATTATAAATACAACATTAAAAGGATGACGTGTCGTTGTTGCCATTCTAATTAAGTGTATGAATAACGCTAAGAAAATAATCAGTACAGCCATCGTTCCAATAAATCCAAATTCTTCACCAATGATTGAAAAAATAAAGTCAGTATGATTCTCAGGAATATAAACTTCACCGTTATTTAAACCTTTACCAAATATTTGACCAGAACCAATGGCTTTTAAGGATTCTGTTAAATGGTATCCGTCACCTGAGCTGTATGCATACGGATCTAGCCAAGAATTAATACGTCCTAATTGATACGTCTTAATACCTGAAACTTTCTCAATCACACTTGGTTTAAAAATCATTAATAAAATGATACTTGAACCAATTCCAAATAGGGCGATAAATGCTGGTGCGAGTATTCTCCATGTTACGCCTGAAACAACAACGATACCAAGAATGATCGCAATTAATACAAGTGTTGTTCCTAAATCATTTTGCAAAAGTATTAATAACATTGGTACTAAAGAAGTTAATCCAATTTTTAGTAATAAATTAAAGTCTCTTGATAATGATTTGTTGTAAGTAAATCTATTATGTTGATAGATAACGTTAGCTAGCGCAATAATTAAAATGATTTTCATAAACTCAGATGGTTGAATACTGATAGGTCCTAGTCTATACCAACTTTTAGCACCATTAATAATAGGTGTAAAGCTAGATTCAGGCAGGATTAATAGTCCAACTAATGATAAGTTTCCAATTATGTATATAACCCAAACATATTTTCTAAGTGTCTTTGGAGATATGAACATTAAGGCAATGGCTAAAATAAAACCAAGCACATAGTATAAGACTTGTTTAAGTAAAAAGTTTGTTTCATATTGTCCGCCAGACATTGCAGAATTGATTATTAAACAACTCGTTCCAAATAAGATAAGAATAATCGTAATTAATCGCCAATCTATTCTTTCTAGAAACGATTTATTTAATGTACGAGTAGAAGTTTCCATTAAAAGACTCCTTTAATTAACACTAAATTTCATAATTTTCATTATAACTTGATTGTACATAAAGTGATACATTTTTGCTATTCAGAAAAGCGTTATTTTTAAAATAGTCATGTTGATACGTGCAACAATAGCTAAAAACATGATAAAATATAGGCTAATAATCTACTTGGAGGCTTATATATGTCTAAAAAAAATATTTGCATTATATATGGTGGGAAAAGTGCAGAGCACGATGTATCAATTTTAACGGCTCAAAATGTGATCAATGCAGTTGATCTATCTAAATACATAATTGATATCATTTATATTACAAATGATGGGGATTGGATTAAAAGCGACCAATCTATCGATGGAAAAGTCGAAGATATTGAACAATTAAAATTATCAAGTGAATCATTAACACCAATATCTAAATTATTAGAAGCGAGTAATGATGGCAACGCATATAGCGCAGTATTTCCATTATTACACGGTCCAAACGGTGAAGACGGTACAATTCAAGGTTTATTTGAAGTATTGGATATTCCTTATGTTGGTAATGGTGTGCTTGCAGCATCAAGTTCAATGGATAAATTAGTGATGAAACATTTATTCGCTCACAGAGGATTACCTCAATTACCATATGTAAGTTTCTTAAAAAGTGAATACGAGAAATATGAACATAATATAGTGGAGCTTATTCAAAATAAACTTGAATATCCTGTATTCGTTAAGCCAGCAAATTTAGGTTCAAGTGTTGGTATTAGTAAATGTACGAATAAAGAAGAATTGATTTCTGGTATTGAAGAAGCATTTCAATTTGACCGTAAACTTGTTATCGAACAAGGTGTTGATGCTAGAGAAATTGAAGTAGCCGTATTAGGTAATGATTACCCAGAAACAACTTTACCTGGTGAAGTTATTAAAGATGTACAATTTTATGATTATAAATCTAAATATAAAGATGGCAAAGTTAAACTTCAAATACCTGCTGATGTAGATGAAGAAACAGCAACAACTTTAAGAAATATGGCTATTGAAGCTTTTAAAGCAACAGATTGTTCTGGATTGGTAAGAGCAGACTTCTTCTTAACAGAAGATAATACAATTTATATTAACGAAACAAATGCAATGCCAGGATTTACACAATACAGCATGTATCCATTATTATGGGAGAACATGAACTTAAGCTATACAGAGCTTATAACTAAGTTAATTGAACTTGCTATTGAACGATACGATAACAAGAAGAATATCAAATATAAAATTGACTGAGGGTAAATAGAATGAATATTAATTTACGTAAAATTAAAGAATGGATTGATTGTGACATTCAAGACGAATATCTTGATGTCGTTGTTCAAGGTACATGTATAGACTCAAGAAAAATTGCTAAATCAAATTTGTTTATACCATTTAAAGGTGAAAATGTAGATGGTCATAAATTTGTACGTCAAACACTTGACGATGGTGCAGGTGCATCATTTTGGCAAAAAGACGTACCAAATCCGCCAGAAGGACCTATTATTTTTGTTGATGACACTTTAGCAGCATTACAAAGTTTAGCTAAAGCATATTTGAAATATGTAAATCCTAAAGTTGTCGCAATTACAGGTTCAAATGGTAAAACGACAACTAAAGATATGGTTGAATGCGTGTTGAATAAATCATTTAAAGTTAAGAAGACACAAGGAAATTATAATAATGAGATTGGTTGTCCATTAACGATACTCGACTTAGATGAAGATACTGAAGTATCCATTCTAGAAATGGGTATGAGTGGTTTTGGTGAAATTAGTGAATTAACACATTTAGCTGAACCTGATGTTGCTATTATCACGAATATTGGTGAGTCTCATATGCAAGATCTAGGTTCTAGAGAAGGTATTGCAAAAGCCAAATTTGAAATTACAGAAGGTCTTAAAGATAAAGGACTATTCATATACGATGGTGATGAGCCATTACTTAAACCTTTCGTATCTGAAATGAAACATGACAAACTATCTGTAGGGGTAGCGAATGATAATGATGTGATTATCAAAACGAATCAATCATCAAGTCATGGCATCAATTTTCAATTGAATAATAGTCATTTCATTTATCATTTAAATATATTAGGTGAACACAATGTTAAAAATGCAACATATGCAATTCAAGTGGCTAAACATTTAGGTGTAACGGAAGATGTTATTCAAAGTTCTCTAGATGATCTTGTATTAACGGATATGCGCATGCAAAGAATTGAAACTGAACAATATGGTTTACTTATTAATGATGCATATAATGCAAGTCCAACAAGTATGAAAGCAGCAATTGATACACTGCATAATATGGAACAAACGGATAAGACACTTATTCTTGCGGATGTATTAGAGCTAGGCGAAATGAGTCAAGAAATGCATGAGCAAGTTGGCTATTATTTAGAACATAAAGCTATACAAACGTTAATCACATATGGTGAAGAAGCGGCTCATATATCAAATATTGCGAAAGCATATATACCTGAAACTTATCACTTTGAGCATAAAGAGGAAATCACAGACTATTTAAAAAATCAATTAAATGAAGACTCTATCACTTTGTTTAAAGGTTCTAGAGGTATGTCACTCGAAACGATTATTAACGCGCTTACATGAAAGTAGGTATCCTGTTTTTACATGGTTATACAGGTGGTCGTTATGAGTTATTACCATTAATTGAATATTTGAGTAGTCGCTATGATTTTATACTTGAAGCGCCGGAATACCCAGGACATGGCTTAAATTTATTGATTAAAGATACAAATGAAGATATGTGGTTTGAGCGAGCGAAACAATCTTATGAAATATTAAGAAAGAAAGCAGATAAGGTCATTGTTATTGGATTTTCAATGGGTGGCATTATTGCTGGTTTGTTAGCTAAAATTAAACAACCTGATCAATTAGTGTTAATTGCACCAGCTTTTGAAAATATCAATATACAATACTTGGTTAAGTCTCCATATGCATTTATCAATAATATGAGATATGCAGATTTGAAGATTCTTGATTTTATGGTGAGACGTACAATCAAAATAAACTATAAATCATTTGTGGCATTTAAAAAATTACAGCAAAGTGCGCTATATGTTCCAGAACAAATAGCAGCGAAAACGTTAATCATACATGGCACAATAGATGGTCTCGTTCCAATAGAGAAATCGAGAAACTTAGTGAAGAGAATAAAGCATGCACGTCTAGTTGAAATTGATAAAGGACCACATGAAATATGTTTATCAAAAGTAAATTATAAAGTTTTTTATGAAGTTGAAAAATTTATATTTAAAAATAAATAAAGAAGTGAAACTGTACTAAATCCCTTTTTAGTGCAGTTTTATTATGTTTTTGTTTATGAAAATTAAATGTAAACGACGATTTAATCGCATTGCGCTATTGGTAAAAGGGTGGTAGTATATAGAAGTTGAATAAAAAAGACGAGATGAATTAACTATATAAAAGGAGAATTATTTTGCAAAAATTTAAAGAATTAGGTATTTCTGAAGCTACCTTAAATGCTTTGGACAAAATGGGATTTACTGAACCAACACCAATACAAATCGAAAGTATTCCATATACATTACAAGGTACGGACGTGCTAGGACAAGCACAAACTGGAACAGGAAAAACTGGTGCATTTGGTATTCCATTAATTGATAAAGTAGCAGATAAACAAGGTGTACAAGCATTGATTCTTGCACCAACACGTGAATTAGCAAACCAAGTGGCAGAGCAATTACGTAGTTTCAGTAAAGGACAAAATGTAAGTGTCGTAACTGTATTCGGTGGTATGCCAATAGACAGACAAATCAAATCACTTAAAAAAGGTCCACAAATCGTAGTAGGTACACCAGGACGTGTGATTGACCACTTAAATAGAAGAACATTAAAAACAGAATCAATTTCTACATTGATCTTAGATGAAGCAGATGAAATGATGAACATGGGCTTTATAGATGATATGAGATTTATAATGTCTAAACTTCCATCTGAAAATCGTCAAACATTACTATTCTCAGCAACAATGCCAAAAGCTATTCAAGAATTAGTTCAAAAATTCATGAAGAGTCCAAAAATTGTTAAAACAATGTCTAACGAATTGTCAGATCCACAAATTGATGAATTCTACACAATCGTTAAAGAATTAGAAAAATTCGAGACATTTACGAATTTATTAGATGTTCAAAATCCTGAATTAGCAATTGTATTCGGTCGTACGAAACGTCGTGTTGACGAATTAACAAGTGCTTTAATCACTAAAGGATACCGCGCTGAAGGTTTACACGGTGACATTACACAAGCTAAACGTTTAGAAGTATTGAAAAAATTCAAAAATGATCAAATCGATATTTTAGTAGCTACAGATGTTGCAGCTCGTGGATTAGATATTTCTGGCGTAAGTCACGTGTATAACTTTGATATCCCTCAAGATACTGAAAGTTATACACACCGTATTGGTCGTACAGGTAGAGCAGGTAAACAAGGTGTTGCCGTTACATTTGTAAATCCAATCGAAATGGATTATATCCGTCAAATCGAAAAAGCTAATAAACGTCAAATGAGCGCTTTACGTCCACCAACACCAGGTGAGGTTATGAAAGCTAAAGAATCAGATGTTAAAGATAAAGTTAAAGGTTGGGTAGAAAGTCCAATCGAAGGCCGTATTGAAAAAATTGCTGAATCATTAATTAAAGAATACGGTGACCAAAAATTAGTTGCTGCATTATTACAAGAGTTAATTACTTCTAACAACGATGCAGAAATTCAATTAACATTTGAAAAACCATTATCTAAAAAATCTAATCATAGAGGCAAACAAGGTAACCGTGGTGGTAACTCACGTGGTAAATCTAGAACTAGATTTGATGGTAAAAACAACAAACGTCGCGGTAATGATAAAAACAATCAATTTGACCGTAACAAAGGTAAAAACAATAAACCAAACAAACAACGTTCAAAAAAACAATTCTCAGGTAGAACATTTGCTGAGCATTCAAAATAAAAACTAAACAAGAAGTGTGTGTAATCTCTAAGGTTACGCACACTTTTTTTATGATATAATACACGTAAATTGAACGATAGAGGAGATTATATGTATAAACCAATACTCGAACACAAAATGCCAAAACAGTCTATAAAATATGAGTATGTAAATCATATTATAAATGTCATAGTTATCTTAGTTTTGTACATTGTATTTGTATTTTTATGGCATGAATATGATTGGTGGACATTTCTCATTTATATTGTGACACCGATTGCGCTGTTGATCATTGCGATAGGATTTATAAGCCCGATCATACGACTTAAAAAAACATCGTTCGAAATTGGAGAACGGTATATTGAAGTACAAAGTGGGCTTTATTATCAAAAACGATTTGTACAACCTTATGACAGAATACAATATGTAACGATAAAGCACGGACCAATTTCAAGATTGTTTAATATTTACTTTGTCGTTGTTGTAACAGCAGGTAATTTAGAAGTGTTACCAATGGTCAACCGAGAGATAGCTGACCAAACGAGATTAAATATCATGACTAAGGTTAAAGAGGTGACTGATGATGTTTGATCCTCAAAAATTACATCCAATATCTTATGTTAGTGGCTTTTTAGCCAGTTTAAAAGAAAATGTATTTCCATTAATAATCGCTGTGTTTATTGTTGTAACACGCGGACTTGATAATTTTTGGGACCTTACATTTCCAATTGTTCTATTAATTTTTTCATTTATAAGTAGTATTTTTAAAGCAATTAAGATTTACAATACACGTTATTGGATTGAGAATGATCAATTGATTATGACTTGGGGTGTCTTTTCAAAAAATCGTAAAGAGTTAAATATTGAAAGGATTCAGTCTGTTGATACTTCTCAAAATATTGTACATCAGTTGTTAGGTGGCGTGAGTTTAAGTATTAAAACTCCGAGTGATGGTATTGAATTAGATACAATTACGAAGTCTCAAAGTGATAGTCTTTCAAAATATTTAAAAGAAAGAAAATATGCTATTAAAAATAAAGAGCAAAGCGAAAATGAGTTAAACGAGGAAGATGGAACGTCGTCTGATTCTGATCAATATGATGTTATTAATGAAAAAGAAGAAGTTGTGTTCTTTAGATTATCAACTAAAGATTTATTGAAGATGAGTTTTACAAGTGGTGGCATTTTGATTGTATTTGCAGCACTTGGCTTATTACTTGGATTTTTCACACAAATAATCGATATCGAGGATTACATCAGTCCACTGATTAATCAAGTTGTTAATTTAACATTTGTTATCATATCAATTACACTTTTATTTATTATATTGAGTTATGTCATTGGATCTCTCATTGTATTTATTAAAAATTATAAATATCAATTAACATTTGATGGGGAACTTTTAACGGTTAAATATGGTTTGTTAACTGTTCAAAAGCGTACCGTTCCAATTAGAAGAATACAAGCATTAAAAGAAGAAGAATCTATATTCAGAAGAGTGATCGGATACACTAAAATATCAGCGATTATTACTTCAGATGGACATTTTGAAAATGGAGAAGATACTGATGTCGGTACTGTGACAATTTTGCCATTTATGAAGAAGAAAGAAGCATATCAATTACTTGAAGATATTATTCCGCAATTTCAGTTTCATTCCGTTAAAAAAGGCTTACCTAAACAAGGTATTCGTAGAAGAGTGTTCATCCCTACCATTATTTTATTGTTAATTGTGATACCTATCCAAATATATTTATGGTCTTATACTTGGATGATCGGATTAGTAATATTCTTGGTTATGCTATTATATGCAAGTATCATTACGTTGAAATCTGGATATAAAATTTATGACGACTCAATTGTCATACTGAATGCAACACCGTTTGAATATACAACAATTTGGGCGAATAGAAATAAGATTTTAACTTTTGAATTACATGAAAATCCAATTATTAAACGTAAAGATATTGCACATTTCACAATTCAAATAGCATATGGAAATGGTATGTTGTCCAAAGGATTAAGATTTATTAATAAACAAGATACGTTAAATATTTATAAATGGTATAAAGATAAAGGAGGTCACATAGATGCTTCCTAGATATAGAATGGATAAAAAGGGAATGGTCGTTGAACGTATTGGATCGCTCATTACAATTTCAATACTCATCATTATATTAATTGTTATGGCAGTAATTTTTAATTTATGGTGGACGACAGCTTCAAAATGGTTTCTGCTTATTCCAGTCGTGCTCATCTTGGTAATAGCTATATATGGTTTAATCATCCAGCCTTATTACATGTATAGAAATTTCAGGTATGAAATAAATGATGATGAAATAAACATTAAATCAGGTATTTTTATGATTAGAGAAACAACGATACCTATGGGTAGAATTCAAAATGTTGATCTATATGAAGGATTCATAATGAGAAAGTTTAACCTGGCTAATATTACGTTGTCCACAGCTGGAGGAAATCGAACGATTCAATATTTAAATAAAGATAAGGCAAATCGTATTAAACACGCGATACAAAATAGAATTGAAAAATGATTTTAATCAGTGAAAATGAAGGTGTTAACGATGATTCAAGGAGTCGGCATAGATTTAGTCGAAATAGAACGTATACAAGATTGGTATACGAAACGACCAGAAATGGTTAATAAAATTTTAACAAAAGATGAAATAAATATTTTTAACAAAATCAAATTAGAATCAAGAAAAGTCGAATTCATCGCTGGTAGATTTGCTGTGAAGGAAGCATTTAGCAAAGCGATGGGTACAGGTATTGGTAAAAAATACGGCTTTCATTCGATTAATTGTTTACCAGATGAAAATGGAAAACCAGAAATCATTTGTGAAGGGTACCGTGTTCATCCGTCCATTACACACACAAAACATTATGCAGAAGCCATTGTGATTATAGAAAATATTAAGCAAGATTGATTTCTATATGATAAAATACAAATATTATAAGAGGAGGTGCCTTGCTGTTGTCCGAAAAATATTATAGGCCAACTTATATCAACGTCGATTTAAAGGCAATACTAGAAAATTATCAAGCAGTAGGAAGACTTCATCCAAATAAGAAAATTATGGCAGTCGTTAAAGCAAATGGGTACGGATTAGGAAGTGTACCAATTGCAACATATTTAATGAATGAAGGTGTAGACTTCTTTGCAGTTGCGACATTAGATGAAGCAATTGAATTAAGAATGCATGGTATTAAAGCTAAAATATTAGTACTCGGCGTTATTAATACTAAAGATATTAATAAAGCTGTTCAACATAGAGTTGCATTAACCGTTCCATCAGAACAATGGTTAGATGATGCAATAGAATCAATAGATGATGATTCTGATAAACCTTTATGGATGCACGTAAAAATAGATACAGGCATGGGTAGAATTGGATTGAAGGATGTTGAAACTTACCAACATGTCGTTCATAAAATAGATCAGCATGAACGCCTTATATTTGAAGGTGTGTATACGCACTTTGCTTCTGCAGATGAACCAAATGATTTTTCTAAAAAGCAATATGAATTATTTGAAGAATTTGTAGAGTCTTCTCAAACACCTGAATATATACATGCTCAAAATTCAGCAGGTGCCTTAAGATATGATGCATCTATTTGTACAGCTGTTAGATTTGGTATTTCATTATATGGATATTATCCATCAAAATATATTCAAGAAATTTCTAATTTAAAATTAAAGCCTTCTGCGCAATTAGTAACAGAAGTCGTTCAAACTAAATATTTAGAACCAGGAGAAACAGTGAGTTATGGTGCAACATTTACTGCTGGTGAACGTATTAAAGTAGCCACATTACCAATAGGTTATGCAGATGGTTACTTAAGAAAGATGCAAGATACGCTCGTGAATGTAAATGGTGTGAATTGTCCTGTCATAGGTAGAGTATGTATGGATCAAACGATGATTAAAGTACCAGATGATGTTCAAACAGGTGATAAAGTCATTCTCATGGATAATGATGTTGATTCGGAACAATCAGCAGAAAAAATTGCTGAAGCACAGGATACCATTAATTATGAAGTACTTTGTAACTTGAAAAAGAGATTACCACGTATCTATCATGATGGTGAAAAGGTTGAAATTACGAACGAATTATTAAAATAGCATAGTCAAATAGAGTTACATTTGTTATGATATTAATAACTTAATCAACAAAATTTACATTTATTTTATCTGGAGGTATTTGTTATGACATCTTTAACGCAAAATCGTACACAAAGTTTAGAACAAACACTGAAAGAAGGCTATCGTTCAATGGCCGATTTAAATCTCTCCCTTGCATCTGAAGCATACTATTGTGAATGTGAAGCTTGTGATTCAAATGAATCGCATATAGCCTCTCAGCAAGGTGAATAAATGAGAAGAGGAGATGTATATCTCGCAGATCTTTCACCAGTTACAGGTTCTGAACAAGGGGGAACAAGACCAGTCGTTATTATCCAGAATGATACAGGTAATCGATACAGCCCGACTGTGATTGTTGCAGCAATTACTGGTAAGATAAATAAAGCCAAAATTCCCACTCATGTAGAAATTGAGGCAGCGAAATATAAATTAGACAGAGATTCCGTAATTTTGCTTGAACAAATCAGAACTATTGATAAAAAACGCTTAAAAGAAAAATTAACATATTTATCTGATGCAAAGATGAAAGAGGTTGATACTGCTATTGCAATCAGCCTCAATCTAACTTTGCAACAAAAATTTGATACATTAGGTAATACATAATGAAATTGTTTTAAAAGAATCAATATTACTTTAAAACGTCTTCCGCTTTAGGATTAACCTAAAGCTTTTTTAGTATATTTGAAACGAGGTGACTTCGTGTCAGAACAAAAGAAACAACAGTATCTTCAATTATTACTTGATTATGTTCAAACAAATGATGACGAAATTTTATCATCTTGCCAAACATTTTCAACTGAAGCCATTGAAGATAATGTTTCACCAGAGGAGATAGTACAATTACATGTAAATATTATGGAACAGGAACAAGAACTGACTAAAGAACAAATCATTCGTTCATTTGATGTTCTTTTAGAAGTCATGATAGGCTATGGCTTTACATACCGAGATTACAAGAAGTTATTAAATAAAATTAAAATTCATGATAAAGAAATGGAAGTTGCGTCTAGCTTGCAACAAACGATGCTAAAGCCTCAAATCCCTCAATTTGATAGTATTCAAATTGGGGCAATTTCTGTTCCAGCACAAAAAGTAAGTGGAGATTATTTTAATTTAATTGATCATAATGACGGAACTATGAGTTTTGCAGTAGCAGATGTTATCGGTAAAGGGATACCGGCAGCATTAGCGATGAGTATGATTAAATTTGGTATGGACTCTTACGGTCATTCGCAATTGCCGAGTGACGGTTTGAAACGTTTGAATCGAGTTGTGGAAAAGAACGTTAATCAAAATATGTTTGTGACAATGTTCTATGGACTATATGAAGAAATTAATAACATGCTTTATTATAGTTCTGCAGGACATGAGCCTGGATACATATATAGAAGTCAGACTGGAGAATTTGAAGAAATGTCTGAACGAGGTATTGTGCTCGGTGTTAATAAACATACACGTTATAAACAAAGTGAAATAAAAATAGAATTACAAGATATGATTATCGTGTTTACTGACGGTGTAACAGAATTGCGCAATCAACAAAATGAATTTATCAAAACGACAGATTTATTAAGTATGATTGATGAGTACAAACAACTACATCCGCAAGACATTGTCCAAATCTTATATGAAGAACTAGTCAAACTACAGAATCCAAATAAAAGAGATGATTTAACGATATTAATTGTTAAAAGAGTTAAATAGTTGTAAGTTAAAAATATTTAAGATGTGTTAAATAAGATTAAACATTTTAAAAACGGGTAAAAATAAATGATGAAAGTCTAATACATTTAGGGGTGTAACAAGGAATGAATCTTAACATTGAAACTACTGAACATGAAAACTACTATGAAATTAAAGTTGGCGGAGAATTGGATGTGTACACTGCGCCTCAACTTCAAGACGTATTACAACCGATTAGACAAAAAGGAACACATGATATACATGTTAATTTGGAGAACGTAAGTTATATGGATTCTACTGGTTTAGGTTTATTTGTTGGCACATTAAAATCACTCAATGAACATGATAAATCACTATATGTGCTTGGTGTATCTGACAGAATTGAGAGATTATTTGATATTACAGGACTTAAAGAATTAATGCATGTCAACAAAGGAACGGAGGTATAATGAGATGACATCTAACTATGATTATATAGAGATGAGATTCCCTGCAGCTCCAGAATATGTTGGACTTGTCAGATTAACATTATCTGGCGTGTTTAATAGAGCTGGTGCTTCATATGAAGATATTGAAGATTCAAAAATTGCAGTGTCAGAAGCGGTAACAAATGCAGTGAAACACGCATATAGTGATAAAGTTGAAGGTGAAATATTAATAGGTTACCTTGTATTTGAAGATAAAATAGAAATCATTGTATCAGATTCGGGTAAAAGCTTTAATTATGAAGAAGCTAAAAAAGTGCTTGGACCTTACCAAGAAAGTGATAATATCAATTTCTTGAGACAAGGTGGATTAGGACTATTTCTTATTGAGTCATTAATGGATGAAGTAAGTGTCCAAAAAGATGCTGGTGTTACAATAAGTATGACAAAGTATTTATCTAAAGAGCAGGTGCAAACACATGACGGAAGAGTCCAAAGTTTATAATGAAGTTTCTCCAGAAGACATTAATGCTTGGATAGCAGATTACCAAGAAAATGATAATAGTGAAGCTCAAGAAAAGCTAGTATTACATTATCAGAAATTAGTAGAATCTTTAGCATATAAATATTCTAAAGGCCAAGCACATCATGAAGATCTTGTTCAAGTTGGTATGGTTGGTTTATTAGGTGCTATAAAAAGATTCGATGTTTCATTTGAAAGAAAGTTTGAAGCATTTTTAGTTCCAACAGTAATTGGTGAGATAAAGAGATATTTAAGAGATAAAACTTGGAGTGTACATGTACCTAGACGAATTAAAGAAATTGGCCCTAAAATAAAAAAGGCAAATGAAGAATTGACTAATGAATTAGGAAGATCACCTAAAATTATTGAAATTGCGAATAGATTAGAAGTAACTGAAGAAGATGTTCTAGAAGCAATGGAAATGGGTCAAAGTTATAATGCCTTAAGTGTTGACCATTCTATCGAAGCGGATAAAGACGGATCTACCGTTACCTTGTTAGATATTATGGGAGAATCTGAAGAAGGTTATGATTTAACAGAAAAAAGAATGATATTAGAAAAAATTCTGCCTATTTTAACGGATAGAGAAAGAGAAATAATTCAATACACCTTTATTACGGGCTTAAGTCAAAAAGAGACTGGCGAAAAAATAGGTCTCAGTCAAATGCATGTTTCAAGACTTCAAAGAACAGCAATAAAGAAATTAAAAGAAGCTGCAATGAAATAAATAATATATTAAGAGAGCCAGAAACATTTCAAATGTTTCTGGCTCTTTTCAAAATCAAAAATGGTTATATTCTATTTATGTTAAAATGGAATATAACTATTTTTAGGAGGCAATTATGAATCAAGAACTAATAGAAATCATAAAGAAAAATCATCCTTTTACAGAAAAACAAATTAAAACTGTACTAGAATTACTAGAAGATAAGAATACAGTGCCTTTTATAGCAAGATATAGAAAAGAATTAACTGGTGGACTTGATGAAGTTGAAATTAAACAAATTGAAAATGAATATACATATGCACTTAACTTGCATAATAGAAAAGAAGAAGTCATCAGATTAATTGATGAACAAGGTTTATTAACAGAAGACTTAAAAAATGATATTTTAAAACAAACTAAATTACAAAGAATAGAAGATTTATATCGACCATTTAAGAAAAAGAAAAAAACAAGAGCTACAGAAGCAAAACGTAAAGGTTTAGAACCTTTAGCTAAATGGATACTTGAAGGTACTTCTAATATTGATTTAGTTGAAGAAGCTTCAAAATATATTACTGAAGAAGTTACATCTCATGAAGATGCCATTAAAGGTGCACAAGATATTATAGCTGAAATGATTTCAGATGAGCCTAAATACCGTAAATACATTTTAAATAGTGTTGAAAGACAAGGTAAATTAGTGACTGAGAAGAAAAAGAAAGCTGAAGATGAGAAAAATATCTTTGAAATGTACTATACATATGAAGAACCGATTAAGAAAATAGTACCTCATAGAGTGCTAGCTATTAACCGTGGAGAATCAGAAGGTATATTGAAAGTAGGATTCGAAATAGATACAGCGTCATTAGAAAGTTATTTAACAACTCAATTTGTGAAAAAAGAACATAAACATATTGAAGTCATTAATGAAGCTATTCAAGATAGCTTGAAAAGATTAATCTTACCCTCTATTGAAAGAGAGATTAGAAGTGAATTAACACAAAAAGCTGAAGAACATGCAATTGAGATCTTCTCTGAGAATTTAAAAAACCTTTTATTGCAAGCACCATTAAAAGGTAAAAAAATACTAGGACTAGATCCAGCATACAGAACGGGTTGTAAGTTAGCAGTTATTAATGAATATGGTTCGTTTGTTGATAAAAATGTGATATATCCTCATCCTCCAGTATCTAAAACTGATCAAGCGGAAAAGATATTTGTAGATATGATCAAGAAACACAACATTGAATTAGTTGCGATTGGTAACGGAACAGCAAGTAGAGAATCAGAACAATTTGTAGCTGAAATGATTAAAAAGCACAACTTACCTTGCCAATTTGTGATCGTTAATGAGGCGGGGGCTTCTGTCTATTCAGCTTCAGATATAGCTAGAGAAGAATTTCCTGATTTTAAAGTTGAAGAGAGAAGTGCTGTATCTATAGGTAGACGTGTACAAGATCCATTAAGTGAACTTGTTAAAATAGATCCTAAATCAATCGGTGTTGGTCAATATCAACATGATGTAAATCAAAAAGCACTAAGTGAAACTTTAAAATTCGTCGTGGAAACTGCCGTTAACCAAGTTGGTGTTGATGTGAACACAGCATCTCCATCATTACTAAGCTATGTGTCTGGTCTTAGCAATACAGTTGCAAATAACATTATTAAATTTAGAGAAGAAAAAGGTGTTATTACACATCATTCAGAAATAGCTAAAGTTCCAAGATTAGGGAATAAAACATTTGAACAAAGTATCGGATTTTTAAGAATATTAGATGGAACTGAACCACTTGATAAAACAGCTATTCACCCGGAAAGTTATGAAGCGGCTTATGCGTTGATTCAATATGTTGGTTTACAAAAAGAAGATATTGGTTCTGATATATTAAAAGAAAAACTAAATAAATTAGATATACAAGATACAAGTGAAACCTTAAATATAGGTATACCAACGCTAGAAGATATCATTGCTTCTTTAATAGCACCATTAAGAGATCCACGAGATGAATTCGAAACACCAATTTTAAAATCAGATGTTCTTTCTATGGAAGACTTAAAACCAAATATGGCTTTAAGTGGTACAGTACGAAATGTTGTCGACTTTGGTGCGTTTGTAGATATAGGTGTTAAACAAGATGGTCTTGTTCATATATCTAAATTATCTAAAGGATATGTTAAGCATCCTATGAATATTGTAAGTGTAGGAGATATAGTTGATGTTTGGGTATTAGATGTAAACCAAGAAAAACAAAAAGTGTCATTAACTATGATAGACCCTAATGGACAATAAGGCACTTCAAGAACTTGTGTCTAATATATCAACGGAATATTTTAATAAGCCTTTTAAACACAATGCAATATTTAACAAAAGGTTAAGAACAACTGGTGGAAGGTATTTATTAAGTAGTCATGATATAGAAATTAATCCGAAGCAATATGAACATTTTGGTGTTGAGGCACTTATAGATATAATTAAACATGAACTTTGTCATTATCATTTACATTTAGAAGGTAAAGGATACCAGCATAAAGACAAAGCATTCAAAGATTTAAGTAACGAAGTAGGTGCACCGCGATTTTGTAAAGCCGTTCAAAGTTATGAAGAACGTGCTAACTATTTATATCAATGTGGGCAATGTAAAACAGAATTCAAACGTATTAAACGTGTTAATACACGTAAATATAGATGTGGACGATGTGGTGGAAAGTTAAAAAATATAACATAAAGAATAATTGGGAAAGTACTACACTAAAAATATGCGAGTGTAGTACTTTTTATTTAAATTTTTAATAAAAAAGCATTGACGAAATAATAGATCCGGCGTATTATAGTTAATGTTGCTTGAACGAAACGTAACAAATATTAAGACAAGTTATTCGATGTAAAATTACATTAAAAAGTTAATCATTTGTATTGACTTTGTAAACTTAATGTAATATACTTAATGACAGTCACTTAAATAACAAATTGATTGAGTACTGCAAACCATGCGCGGTCGTGGCGGAATGGCAGACGCGCTAGGTTGAGGGCCTAGTGGGAGAAATCCCGTGGAGGTTCAAATCCTCTCGGCCGCACCATTCATCAATTTTAATATAGCTAAGCGGGTGTAGTTTAGTGGTAAAACCTCAGCCTTCCAAGCTGATGTTGTCGGTTCGATTCCGATCACCCGCTCCAAATTATTTTATAATGAACATTGAAAACTGAATGACAATATGTCAACGTTAATTCCAATAATTGAGTACTGAAAGTACTTCAGAGTGATTGGCTTAACCAATC